>NZ_JBEGDO010000001.1:0-265000 GCF_051913525.1 Pseudomonas sp. PKS
GACCAGCAGGACCAGCAGGACCAGCAGGACCAGCAGGACCAGCAGGACCAGCAGGTCGAAACGCCCGCCGCTGAAGCCAAGGCAGGCAAGAAAAAATGACCGTCACGGCACTGGAACTGCTGCCGATCGGCACGATTCGTCAGCATCTCCGTGTCGATCATGAAGATGAGGATGATCTGATTGGGCTCTATGCCGAGTCGGCCTTGTCTTGGGCATTGTGGTACTGCGACAACCCGAAGTTGGTCCAAGTGGGCGACTTCAAGGCCAGTTTCAAAACCGCAATGCTACTTCTGATCGCTCACTCTTACGCGAACCGTGAAGCTGTTGCGATCGGCACAAGCTGTGAAGAAATGCCGCTTGGGGTTGCTTCGCTTCTTTGGTCATCGAGGGACTTTTATGGCCCAGTCGATTCTTGAGCCAGCAGCCGGCGAGCTCGATCGCCGCATCACCATTCGCCTTCGCGAGGATCTACCACTGGATGCGGCAGGTCTCGAGTCGGTGTTCACTGAGCCTCGTCATCGCTGGGCAAAAGTCCGTGCGGTGGGTACCGCTGTGTACACCGACAGCGTGCAGACTGACGACAAGATCACCCATCGCGTGTGGGTGCGCCTCCTTCAAGGGGTGACGACTTCCCACGAAGTGGTAACTGGTGGTGTGGTCTATCGCGTCAAGCGCAGCGCCCCATGGGGTGCAGGGAAGCGCTTCACACTGCTGGAGGTCGAGGAACTTGGCCAGGCAGCAGTAGGAGGTGGGATTTATGGCTAACTCGGCAACGCTCGATGGCTATATGCACATCGAAGGCTTCGACCAGTTCGGGCGGGAAATCTTCGACAAGAAGGAAATCCGCAAGGGCATGCGCAGGGCGGGCCGCGTGGTTACGCGCCGCGCGCAACTCAACCTTGCCCTGGCGCGCGGGCAGAACAACTACCCGGTCAACAGGACGGGGCGGACCGTCGAGTCCATCACCTTCAAGGTGTCCCGCTCCGGGTTCCTGGTGAAGATCGCCCCGCGCAAGACGCCTGATATGCCTGAGTACTACCCAGCTTACCTGCACTACGGCGTGAAGCAGGGAGCCCGGGTTCGAGGGCTTGAATCGGGCAAGCGCCGCAAAAAGGGCGAGCGTGCCGCCGCTGTGGCTCAGCGGGCCAACGGCGCTTGGCGCATCGAGCCGCGCGCAAACTACATGGAAGATGCTCTGCAGGACGAAAAGGACCAGGTTCAGTCGATTCTCCGGGCTGCATTCGCGGCTGCTCTTCCATAACCATGGGCCGCCAGGCCCGGACCCTCAGCAATGAAAATTTCTCCCATCATCGCGCACCTGCGCGAGTACTGCCCGAGCCTGGCTGATCGGGTATCGGGCGGCATTGACCTGGAGGCCGTGAGCCAGTCGGTGCTGCTGAAGAACCCATCGGCCTACGTCATTGCGGCAGACGACAAGGCGGGTGACAACCGAGCGCAAAACGCGGTGTTGCAGGACATCGAAGATCGCTTCGAAGTCGTCCTGGCCATGGACACCAAGGACGAGCGCGGCCAGCAGGCCTCGGACCTGCTGCATGACTTCCGCAAAGAGCTGTGGCGGGCCCTAGTCGGCTGGAAGCCGGATGCTGAGTACGATCCGGTCGTCTATGACGGTGGCGGCCTGGTGCTAATCAACCGGGCACGGGTGGTCTATCGCTTCAGCTTCTCGGCAGGGTTCCAGCTTGGCCGCAACCGGCCGACGGACCCTGCTGAAACTTGGCACGAGCATGAGCTCGACGGCTTGCCGCCGTTTACCGGGGCGACCATCAACATGGATTGCATCGACCCGGCAGACCCCAACCTGCAGCGCCCCGGCCCAGACGGGCGCATCGAAGTGAAATTCTCTGGAGATCCCCAACCATGACCCAGCGCATCACCGTGGTGCCGGCCGCTGGCCGCGCCGTGCCCGACCCGCAGGCGGGCGACCTGCTTCCGGCCGATGGCCGCGAAGTAACCGACAGCGTCTGGTGGCGCCGTCGTCTGGCGGACGGTGACATCACCGTCAAAGAGCCCAAGGGCACCAAGAAAGAGGTAGCCAAGTAATGGCCATCGGATTCAACAACATCCCGGGCGACATCCGTGTGCCCCTGTTTTACGCGGAAATGGACAACTCTGCGGCCAACACTGCCCAATCGGTGCTGCGCCGACTGATCGTTGCCCAGGTCAACGATGACGCCACCGCCGAGGAAATCGGCAAGCTGGTCCTGGTGCCGAGCGTGGCCTTGGCCAAGTCCATCGGAGGCCAGGGCTCGATGCTGGCAGGCATGTACGAAATCTGGCGCAAAGCCGATCCGGTTGGCGAGGTGTGGTGCCTGCCGCTGAAGGCCACCACAGGCGTGGCGGCTGCCGGCAAGGTGACCATCGCTGGAACCTCGACGGAGTCCGGCCTGCTGAGTCTTTATGTAGGTGGAGCCCGCGTCCAGGCTACCATCGTGAGCGGCGCCACGGCGGCCCAGGCTGCCGCCGCCCTGGCGGTGCAAGTCAACGCCGCTGTCGATCTGCCGGTTAAGGCTGAGTCCACCGGTGGCGATATCACGCTGACCTGCAAATGGAAGGGCGAGAGCGGCAATGACATCGCACTACAGATGAACCGCCTGGGCAAGACCAATGGCGAGGCGACGCCGGCGGGATTGACGGCGACCATCACAGCCATGGCTACCGGTGCCGGAACCCCCGATCAGGTCGATGCGCTGGCCGCCCTGGGCGACGAGCCCTTCGAGTTCATCTGCATGCCGTGGGCCGACACTACCAGCCTGGACGCGTGGAAGCTGGCGATGGATGACAACGCCGGCCGTTGGTCCTGGACCAAGCAGTTGTTCGGCCATGTCTACAGCGCCAAGCGCGGCACTGTCGGCACCTTGGTGGCCGCCGGCCAGGCGCGTAACGATCAGCACGTCACGGTCCAGGGCGTGGAGCAAGGCGTGCCACAGCCGGTTTGGTTGGTGGCTGCATCCCTGGCGGCGCGCACGGCCTCGTTCATCTCGGCCGATGCGAGCCGTCCAACGCAGAGCGGGGCGATGCCGGGTATCGACGCAGCACCATCCAGCGATCGGTTCACGCTGACCGAACGCCAGTCCCTGCTGAGCTATGGCATCGCCACGGCCTACTTCGAGGGTGGTTCGATGCGCATCCAGCGTTCGATCACCACCTATCAGAAGAATGCCTATGGCCAGCCGGACAACTCGTACTTGGACAGCGAGACGATGCACCAGTCGGCGTACATCATCCGCAGCCTTAAGACCGTTATCACCAGCAAGTATGGTCGCCACAAGCTGGCCGCCGATGGCACCCGTTTCGGCGCTGGCCAGCCCATCGTCACGCCCAGCACCATTCGCGGCGAGCTGATCGCGCTGTACGGCAAGCTGGAGAGCGATGGCCACGTCGAGAACGCCGACCTGTTTGCCAAGTACCTGGTCGTTGAGCGAGACAGCAATGACCCGAGCCGGGTCAACGTGCTGTTCCCGCCGGACTACATCAACGGTCTGCGCATCTTCGCGCTGCTCAACCAGTTCCGTTTGCAGTACGACGCCGCGGCCTAACTCGGCCAGCACCACCACAAGCCCGCCGAAGCGGGCTTTTTCATTTCTGGAGACAAGACCATGGGTCAAAGAGTCGCGGGCACGTGCTACATCAAGGTTGACGGTGCTCAGTTGACCATCACCGGGGGCCTTGAAGCCCCGCTGATGAACGTCAAACGAGAGACGGTGACGCCCGGCTTCTACAAGGAAGAGCTGCTGGCGCCTTACCTCAAGGTGACGGCGGTGCATACCCCGGACTTCCCGTTGGAAAAGCTGGTCAATGGCACAGCCATGACCATCACCGGTGAGTTCAACAACGGCAAGGTGTACGTGCTGTCCGACGCTTACCTGGTCGATGAGCCGGTATCGAGCGGCGATGACGGCACCATCGAGCTGCAGTTCGATGGCAGCAAGGGGGTATGGCAATGAGCGACGTCATCAAGCTTTCCGCTCCGATCAAGGCGCACGATGAAGAGCGGACGGAGCTGACCCTGCGCCGTCCGACGGTGCAGGAAGTTCGGGCGATCAAGTCGCTTCCGTACAGGATCAACCAGGACGATGAAATCAGCCTGGACATGGATACCTGCGCCAAATACATCGCGGTGTGCGCCGGCATCCCCGCAAGTTCGGTGAATCAGCTGGATCTTGCCGATCTGCATTCGGCCAGCTGGGCCGTCGCCCGTTTTTTCATGAAGGCGGAATCGCCGAAATCGAAAGCCTGATTGCGCTTGCCTACGACCTTGCCTGGTTCTGGAAGGTCGATCCTGACCAGATCCTGGCCAAGCCGCTGGATCTCTTCCTTGAGTCCCTGATGCACGCCCAGCGCATCAACGCTCTACAGCAGGTGCCCTGATGGCCGACAAGTTTCAGCTCAAGGCGCTGATCACTGGCGTCGACAAGCTCTCGCCGACCCTGGCGGGGATTCGCAAAAACGTCTCCAGCTTCCAGAAGGGGCTGGAGAAAACAGGCCTCGGCAAGATTGGCTTTCGCGACCTGATCGCGGGCGGTGCCATCGCGGCGCCGTTCGTGGCCGGTATCAGCAAGGCGATCGAGTTCGAGTCGCAGATGGCCGACGTGAAGAAGGTCGTCGATTTCGATACGCCGCAGCAGTTCAAGGAGATGGGCGACGACATCGGGCGCATGTCCGAGCGGCTACCCATGGCCGCCGGTGATATTGCCAAGATCGTCGCTGCGGGCGGCCAGTCCGGCATCGCGAAGAATGAATTGCTTGGCTTCGCCGAAGCCGCAGTGAAGATGGGCGTTGCTTTCGATCAGACCGCTGATCAGTCTGGTGAGATGATGGCCAAGTGGCGCACCTCGTTCAAAATGGGCCAGGACGAAGTGGTTGCTCTGGCTGACAAGATCAACTACCTAGGCAACACAGGGCCTGCAAACACCAAGCAGATCTCCGGGATCGTGACGCGGATTGGTCCTCTTGGTGAAATCGCCGGTCTTGCCTCCGGGCAGATTGCTGCTCTGGGTGCGACCATGGCCGGCGTTGGTGTCGAGGAAGAAGTCGCAGCCACCGGCATCAAGAACTTCATGCTGGCGATGACCAAGGGGGCGGCGGCGACTAAGGGCCAGGCCGAAGCCTTCAAGGCGCTTCGCCTCGACTCCAAGCAAGTGGCCAAGGCCATGCAGACGGACGCCCAGGGCGCCGTGCTGGACATTCTTGATCGCCTCAAGGATGTGGATAAATCGAAGCAGGCCGGAGTCATGGCCACCCTGTTCGGCAGTGAGTCGATCACGGCCATTGCGCCTTTGCTCACTAACCTTGATCTGCTCAAGGGCAACCTGCAGAAGGTGGCAGACGAGAAGGGCTACTCCGGATCTATGGATAAGGAGTACGCGTCGCGTGCGGCGACAACGGCGAACAACCTGCAGTTGCTGCGCAATACGATCGATGGAGTGGGCCGGGCCCTGGGCGAAGCTCTGCTGCCAGGCCTCAACAGTGCAGTCGACTCGATCCGTCCTTTGATCAGTTATACCGCGGCAATGATCCAGGCTAATCCTAACCTGGTGCGCGGCCTCGTCGGTGCAGCCATCGCATTCACCGGCATCCGTGCGGCCATCGTTGCTGCGACGGTGGCCACCCGCCTGATGAGCGTTGCCCTTGCCGCCAACCCGATTGGCCTCATCGCGGTGGCGATTGCGGGCGCGGCAGGACTGATCATCGCCAACTGGGAAACCGTGGGCCCGTTCTTCTCCGCCATGTGGGAGCTGATCAAGGCCTACGCCGAGCCAGCCTGGGAGATCTTCAAGACCATCGCTGCGTTTACGCCGCTGGGCATGATCATCAAGAACTGGGAACCCATCGTCGGCTTCTTCAAGGGGCTTTGGGAAAAGGTTCGTCCTTACCTGGAATTCCTGGGCCTGGGGGAGGGTGGTGATGGGCTCACGGCGACTATCCAACGGGCGGCGGAAGCACAGAATCAGCGCAACAACGCCGGTATGGGCGCCGGCGACGGCGCCATGTTGGCCGCCAATGCCGGCTCCCGGCAGCAAGCCATGTCGGCCTCGCTGGGCATTCCTGCCACGGGTGAGCTGCTGAAGGTGCCGGCACCGGGCAGCCTCGTTACGGCGGGCGCTGCCAACAGCAAGGCCCGCGTTGATGGCGAGCTGAACATCAACATCAACGGCGCACCGCCGGGCACGCGGGTGGAGCAGGCGACAACCAGCCAGCCCGGACTTCAGGTCAAATCGAAGGTTGGCTATCGAACCATGGGGGCAGCGCCGGCATGAGCACAACGACATGGCGGGACAGTCTGCTGCCGGCCTCGTTCCGGGGCATCTCGTTTGTCATCGAGCAAACGTCGGTGCCGACGGGGCAGCGCGGCCAGCTGCACGAATTCGTCCAGCGTGACGAGCCGTTTTTCGAGCAGCTGGGCAAGCGGGCCCAGGTCCACAAGCTGACTGCTTTCATCATCGGCCCTGACTGCTTCGAGCGGCGGGACAAGCTGCTGGAGGCACTGGAAACGCCAGGCGCTGGTGAGCTGGTGCACCCCTGGCTGGGACGCATGCTGGTCAAGGCCGGTGCCTGCGAGGTCAGCCACGACCGCCGCGAAGGCGGCATGGTGCGTTTTGACCTGGAGATGTACCCGGATCAGCCGCGTAAATTTCCGAGCGCCAAGGTCAATACCAAGCAGAAGGCACTTAAGGCTTCCGGTGGATTGCTTGGCTCGGCGCTTGGCCGGTACTCGGCCGCCATGGACAAGGTCAACGCCGCCCGGGTCAACTTGATGAGCCTGCGAAACAGCGTGACCAAGGCCTTCTCAGCGGTGCAGCAACACTTCGCGCCGCTGACAACGGCTATCAGTGATGTGAGCCGGTTTGCGCACGCAATCGTCAACGCACCGGACAGCTTGCGCTCGATGTTCAGCAGCTACTTCGGCAATTTCACCAGCTTCGGTGGCGGGCTATTCAGTCTGTTTTCTTCCGATAGCGGTTCTTCTGGGGGCGGCTCCAGACGATCCAGCTACCGGGGATCGCTTAGCCTGGCCAGTCAGCACTTGGAGTCGGCGAAAGCTATCAACACCGTTGCGCCTGCCGGCGGTGCGGATACCACGGCCGCGGCCAAGGCCGCCACCAACCTGGTGCAAGACGCTTTACTGGTCCAGGTGACTACTCTGGTTGCTGACTTGCCGATCGCACCGAAGGCTGAACCTGTGTCTTCGGTGCCTTCGCTGGATCAGCAGGCTGTCCAGCCTACGGAACGCCCGGATGTACCGGTGGCAGATGATGTGCTCCAGCTGCGCGACGAGCTGTCCGACGCGATCTGGGAGGCTTCGCTCAAGGCCGAACACTCGCATTACCAGGCGCTGACAGAGGTCAGACACGCCGTGGTGGCGCATCTAACCGCCGTCGCCGAATCCGGCGTGCGGCTGGTGGATATCACCCCCGAGCAAACCCTGCCTGCCCTGGTGCTGGCCTACCGGCGCTTTGGCGATGCGACCCGACAGGGTGAGGTGGTGCAGCGCAACCGCATCCGGCACCCCGGGTTCGTCCCGCCGCTGCCGCTGAAACTGGCCAAGGAGTAAGCCATGGACGAGCAAAACGCCGTCACCCTATCGGTGGACGGCCTGGAGTACGGCGGCTGGAAGGAAGTCGAGATTTCGGCGGGGCTTGAGCGGCAGGCGCGTGACTTCCGCTTGGGTATCACCTGGCGCTGGCCTGGCCAGGAGGTGGTGCGGCCGATCCGCCAGGGCGCCCAGTGCGAGGTGCGTATTGGCAATGATCTGGTGCTGACCGGCTGGGTGTTCGCGACGCCGATCAATCATGACGCCAACCAGATCAGCCTGTCAGTCTCTGGCCGGTCATTGGCCGCTGACTTAGTGGACTGTGCCGCGGTCAACAAACCCGGTCAATGGAAGAACCAGGGCGTGCTGACCATCGTTCGCGACCTAGCGGCGCCCTATGGCCTGCAGGTAAGCAGCGAAATCCCGGCGACCTCGAAAGTGTCAGACCACACCATCGAGCCAGGCGAGACGGCATTCGAATCCATCGATCGCCTACTCACCTTGTTCCGGGTGTTTTCCACGGATGACGCCCGAGGCCAGGTGGTCCTGGCCAGCGTCGGTAGCCAGGGCAGGACCTTCGACGCAATAGAGGTCGGCAAGAACGTGCTGACCGGCAGTGCCGGCCTGGACTTCTCCGGGGTGTTTTCGGAGTACCAGGTGCTCGGGCAGCGCAGCGGCAACGACAAGGCCTTCGGGGAGAAGGCGGCGGAGGTCTCTGCGACCGTCACGGACACCCGAACCACTCGCCGCCGCGCGCACATCATCCACCAAACCGGGCAGATGACCGACGAGCTTGCCCAGAGCCGAGCCAATTGGGAGCGCGGCAACCGCATGGGCAAGGCCCTGCAGACCACCTACACCGTGCAAGGCTGGCGGCAATCAAATGGCGCGCTGTGGCGCCATAACACGGTGGCGCGGGTAATCGACCCACTGATCGGCTTTGACCGCGACATGGTCATTGCCGAAGTGACGTACTCCCTCAGCGACTCGGGAATGATCACCATCCTGGTGGTTGGCCCGCCTGAAGGCTACGAGCCTGAGCCCGCCGACCCGCTCAAGGGCCGCAAGCTCAAGAAGGGCAAGAAAGGCGACAGCTTCGAATACCTGCTACCGGAAGACTGGGAGAAGAAATGACGACCCTGACGCGCATGATGGCTCGTGGGACGGTGGCCCTGGCCACGGCCGGCAGGATGCTGCAAACGCTGCAAATGCGCCTCACTGCCGGCGAGATCAAGGACGACTTGGAGCACTTCGAACCCTACGGCTACACCAGCTGCCCCAAGCCCGGGGCAGAAGGTCTGGCGCTGTTCCTGGGCGGTGACCGCTCCCACGGCGTAGTGGTGTGCGTGGCGGATCGCCGCTTCCGCCTGAAGGAACTGAAGCCGGGCGAGGTGGCCCTGTACACCGATGAGGGCGACACCTTCGTGTTCAAGCGGGGGCGCGTCGTCGAACTCGACACCATGACGCTGAAAGTGAAGGCGGGCGATTCGGTCCAGTTCGAGACACCCCTGATCAAGACCACGGGCCGCATCGAGTCCGACGGTGATCAGGTGGCCGGAGGGATCAGTCAGATCAACCACGTCCACGACGGCATTACCCGCGGCAATGCTCAATCCAACAAGCCTGTGGCGAGCGCCCCATGAACCTCAACGACGCTGAAAAGAACCTGGTCAGGACAGTGGTGATCAGTCTATTCACCTGGCGGCGGGCCGGGCCAGATGACCCCGTCGATGACGAAGAGCGGTACGGCTGGTGGGGGGACAGCTTCCCGCGGGTAGCAGATGACCGGATCGGTTCTCGCTTGTGGTTGCTGCGCCGAGTCAAGCTGACCGAGCGCACCCAGCGTGACGCGGAGTATTACGCGGCTGAGGCTCTGCGGTGGCTGATCGACGACGACCAGGTACTTGCCGTGGACATCACCAGTGAGCGAGCCGATAGCAGTCGCCTGAACCTCCGGGTGGTGCTGACCCTGCCTGACGGCTCACCTCTTGCGATAGAACCCCACCAACTGTGGCAGGTGAACTATGCCGTTTGAAATTCCAACACTGCCGGTTCTGCTGAGCCGGGCCCAGGCTGACCTGGGCATGAATGCGCTGTGCCATTCCGACGCCCAGGTGCTTGCGCGGGCGCAGGCTGGCACCGCGTTTGGTCTCTACGGCTACCTCGACTGGATCGTTGAGCAGATCCTGCCTGACACCGCCGACGAGGAAACACTTGAGCGCATTGCCGCTCTTCGCCTGCAGCAGCCGCGCAAGAAAGCAGAGGCTGCCGCCGGCCCTGCCAGCTTCGAGGCCGCCGCCGGCGCGGTTCTGGATATCGACACCGTGTTGCAGGCGCAGGATGGCCGATCCTACAAAGTCACCAGTGGCGTGACGACCAGCGCTGGTATCAACCAGACCACCGTCGAAGCAGTGGATGCCGGTGCGCTAGGCAATGCAGAGCCGGGCCTGACCTTGTCCCTGGTTCAGCCCGTGCAGGGCATCGGTGGAACCTTCACCATTCTGGAGCCTGGCTTAACTGGCGGGACGCCGCAGGAAAGCGTCGAGTCGCTTCGGGACAGGGTGATCCGTTCTTATCGGGTGATCCCGCATGGCGGTAGCAAGGACGACTATGAAACCTGGGCGCTCGAATGTGCCGGCGTTACACGCGCCTGGTGCGTTCGCAACTACCTGGGCCCCGGCACAATCGGCGTGTTCTTTATGCGCGACGAGGACGACAACCCAGTGCCAGATGCTGGAGAGCTGGACGAGGTAAAGGCCTACATCGAGGAGCGCCGCCCTGTAACCGCCGAAGTGTATGTACTGGCCCCGCAAGTAGTCCCGGTGGTTTACCAGATCAGGCTGGATCCGGACACGTCTGCCGTTCGAGCTGCCGTTGAGGCCCAGTTGCTCGATTTGCATAGCCGCGAGGCTGGTCTTGGTGAAAAGCTGCTGGTCAGCCACATGCGCGAGGCCATTAGCGGATCAAGGGGCGAGTGGGACCATGAATTGGTCTCTCCTGCATCGGATCTTGTTCCGGCCAACAACGAATTGCTTACCTATGGAGGCTGCGTATGGCTGGCATGAGATCGGCGGCACAGTACAGGCAGCAGCTGCGAGCGCTGCTGCCGCTCGGGCCGGCCTGGGATCCGGAACTGGTGCCTGAGGTAGATCTGGCGCTGGAAGGAGTCTCTCAGGAATTTGCCCGTATCGAAGCGCGGGTCGTTGCTGCGCTCAACGAAATGGATGCAAGCGGGGTGAGTGAGCTTGTGCCGGATTGGG
Source organism: Pseudomonas sp. PKS (assembly GCF_051913525.1). Taxonomy (NCBI): domain Bacteria; kingdom Pseudomonadati; phylum Pseudomonadota; class Gammaproteobacteria; order Pseudomonadales; family Pseudomonadaceae; genus Pseudomonas; species Pseudomonas sp. PKS. The sequence goes on from NZ_JBEGDO010000001.1 coordinate 10,813, forward strand.
AGGCTGTGATGGGGCTTCCCGATCCCTGCCTCGGCAATAACCCGTCTTTTGAGGATCGCCGCCTCTCGGTCCAACAAAGGCTAACCGCCATTGGTGGCCAAGATATTGCGTACCTGATCAGTCTCGCTGTTGAGCAGGGCTACCCCAACGCAACAATTACCGAGTATCGAACGCCACGTTTTGGGCGCGCCCGGTTCGGGCCTTCGCGCTTCGGGACCTGGAAAGCACAGTTTCTGTGGACGCTGCACACAGGCGATCGTCAGCGGGTTGGGCGGCGCTTCGGTGCCAGCTATTGGGGCGAGCGATTCGGCATGAATCCTGGCAACGCTCTTGAGTGCGTCATCCGCCGTGCGGCGCCCGCCCACACGATAGTCAATATTGATTTCACCTGAGGAGTAGAGAGTGGACTATCCAAAGAGCTTGCCCAACGCTGGGCTTGTCAGTGGCAAATTTGTTGATGAGGACCCGGTTGCAGGCACACCGGGATCGTTGATTCCGGCTGATTGGGCCAACGCGTTGATGGATGAATTGCTGGGCATCATCAGCGCTGCCGGCCTTTCGCCTGACGAAGCCGACCATACGCAACTGGTGCGAGCCATCCAGTCGATGGCCTCGTCGGACTACAAAAAATCGGTGCGCTGCGCAACAACCGGCCCTATCGCGCTGAGTGGCGTGCAGACCATTGATGGCGTGGACCTGGCCGTGGGCGACCGGGTGCTGGTCAAAGATCAGGCCGCTGCGTCACAGAACTGGATCTATGTCGTGTCCGCCGGCGCTTGGGTGCGCGCACAGGACGCGGATGAAAGCACCGAATGTACGCCGGGCCATTTGGTGCCGGTGCAGGCGGGTGCGGTAAACGGCCTGACAGTGTGGCAGCTGACCAACACCGAAGTGCCGACTGTGGGGGCCACGGCGCTGACGTTTCGCATCGTGCTGGGTAAGAAGGCCAGCACGCTGGCCGACTACGGTATCACTGACGCATACCGAAAGGATCAGACCTACAGCCAGGCGCAGGTGGATGACCTGCTGAAAAACGTCAACGCCATGCCGGTGGGGTCGATTCTGCCCATGCCCAAGGCCACGGTGCCGGCGGGCTTTCTGGAGCTGGATGGCAGCACGCAGAGCATCGCGACTTATCCCGATCTGGCGGCCTACCTGGGCACGACCTACAACAAGGGCGACGAGCCAGCCGGTTACTTCCGCTTGCCGGATACCCGTGGCGAGTTCCTGCGTGGCTGGGACCATGGGCGAGGCGTAGATGCTGGGCGGGCTCTGGGGTCGTCCCAGAGCGCAACAATCGTCGGCATGGGCGATCCAACCAAGTCCTCGGTTACAGTCGCCAACCTCTACAACAATGCGGACGATAGCATCGAGGGGTTCCGGGCGAAGCTCAACGGTGATGGTGTGCCTGCAAGTATGCCGGGCATCCTGACTGCAACTGTCACCGGTGGTGCTTCAATCCCAGGCGAAACAACTGCAATGTATGTTCGTCCGCGAAACCTGGCGGTGATGTGGTGCATCAAGGCCTGGAACGCGCCAGTGAATCAGGGAAGCATCGATATTGGTGCGTTGGCCGTTCAGGTTTCGGCCCTTGAGAACAGGCAAAAGGCGCTGGGTGATGGCCAAAGCTGGCAGAACGTAACGGCTAGCCGAGTCTCTGGAACGATCTATACGAACACCACCGGGCGCTCAATTCAGGTTCAGGTGGCTATCCAGAGTGGTTCAATCTCGGCCACCTGTGGTGGTGCGACGTTGTCAACCTACGGCTTCCATATAGCATTCGTGGTGCCTGCTGGAGCGACGTACTCTGTAACGTTTACAGCCTCATCGAATACCGTGTGGTCGGAGCTGCGCGCATGAAGTACTTCAGAAATACCCTGACAGGGAAGGTTCACGCCTTCGATGATGATGCCCCGTCGCATTTCATCACGGGCGACTTGGAGCCCATGACAGAAATCGAGGTGCAGCAGTACATCGCCAGCGCCACAAGCCCGGCGCCCACGGCGGCGGACCTTGAGCGTCAGTGGCGGGACGCCGAGTTGATGGCGCTGGTCTGGCTGCGTGATCGCCATCGTGACCAGCTGGAGATTGGTGTGGCCACCACGCTGACGCCCGAGCAATTCAGTGAACTGCTGGTGTTCATGCAGTCCCTGCGTGATTGGCCCCAGTCAGAGGCCTTCCCAGACAGCGAGCAGCGACCTGTGGCGCCGCCCTGGATTGCTGATCAATCCCAATAGAGCCTCGCACCGTCGGGGCTTTTTCTTGCCTGTAATTCGAGGTCTACATGCGCAAGCATTTGTCTTTGGCGGCCCTGCAGTGGCTGTTCCAGCGGTGTAGCGCGCTGGAGGGCCTGACTGATGTGGGCCGGTGTGCGCCTAGGTGGGCATTGGCGATACGCCAAGTAAAGGACCAGCCTGGATTTCCAGGCTGGCTACATCAGGTTATAGGAATACCGACACTGCCAATACGGCATACACGGCTAGCTGGAAGCGGAGGGAGCCAGTCCATGCCAGTAGGAGGCCGACGTTGTAGATGACGTCGAAAAGGCTGGGATCGCTGATAAACATTGGGTGATTACTCAGATGGCAGGACGTTAGGTGTCCATACCTAATAGTGCTCACCGACTGCTCCATTTCTGGCGCTTTCTTGAAAAATATTTGACCTCGCGTCGTTGTGCCAAATATCCCGCCTAGATAGGCGCTCACGAATGACAGCGGGCGGTGCCAACTTCACTCGTCACGGTGCCAAATTCGGTGCGTGCTTACATAAGGCCACCGGGGTACCACCAACATAGACCGTAGGTGAAATCTCTTTTCTAGGGTGATGGCGTATTGCTACATTCTGCGCCGGAAAACACACCCAAGGATAGAGGTCCATATGAAACATCTGATTCTTACGTCAATCTTTGTTGCCTGTGCCGCTTTGAGCGGTTGCGTTGTTCAAAGCTCATACAGCAAAACAGTTTCTGTGACCAAAGATGCAGACGGGAAGATCGTGCAGACCGTTGAAACCGAGACAGTCGTACAGCCTGCCCAAGGCTACCCAATGCGCCTTCAGTTGATTAAAGGCATTCAGCCAAACTGACGAGCGCCTCGTTTGGAGCCCGCCTTGAGCGGGCTTTTTTTTGCCTGGAGAAAACCATGGCTCGACTAAATGAAGCCCAGGTCGGTGGCGCCAATGTGCTCCGGTTCCTAGATCTGATCGCCTTCTCGGAAGGTACCTCGACCGTCAAGGGTAGCGATGACGGCTACAACGTCCTGTACGGGCGTGGCCTGTTCACCGGCTACCAGGATCACCCACGCCAGAAACTTACCTTCCCCATCAACGGCAAACCGGTGACCAGCACGGCAGCGGGCCGGTACCAGCTCCTGGCGCGCTACTGGGACGCCTACCGCGTGAGCCTGCGCTTGCAGGGTGGCTTCACGCCGGAGAACCAAGACCGCATTGCGCTGCAGCAGATCCGCGAGCGTCGCGCGCTGGACGACATCAAGGCAGGACGTATTGCCGATGCGATCGCCAAGTGCTCGAACATCTGGGCATCGATGCCAGGGAACAATTATGGGCAGAACCCGCACCGCTTGGACAAGCTGCTGGCGCAGTGGGTGAAGCTAGGCGGGGTGCTGGCGTGAACGGCTGGGGGCTGCGGGCGCTGGCACTCCTGCTGGTGGTGGCGTCCTATTGGGGCACCTACCAGCACGGTCGATCTGTCGAGCGTGCTGAGGCAGCCACTGCATCGGCTCAGCGTGACAGTGGCGACCGCCTGGCCGAGGTATTGGGCGAGCGCAGCGCCCGGGTGGAAGAACAACGTCGCGCCAAAGCGCAGGAGGAGGCGAGAGCCCATGCAAGAGAAGAACGCCAGGTGGCTGATGCTGGTGATGCTGGCGCCGATGCTGCTGGCCAGCGGCTGCAGCACGACGCAGCCAGTCTCGCCGCCACCGTCCGTTGCCCCGCCACGGATACCGCCGCTATCGCCCGAGGCCAGGCAGCCACCCGCGCCGCCCTGGTGCTCTCCGACCTGCTCACACGGGCTGATGCTCGAGCGGGAGAGCTGGCGAAAGCGTATGACCGAGCCCGAATAGCTGGCCAGCAGTGCGAGGCGGAGTATGATGCCCTGATCAGAAAACCGGAGCAGGGCGGTGAAAAGGACCATTCAAGGCCTGGCTGAGGCTGGCGATCAGCTGATTCAGCAGGCCATCGATGCAACCAGGAAGTACCACGAAGCCAAGGACATGGGTGCGCCGCCTGCCGAGGTGGAGCGCCTGAAGCTGCTGGCTGATTCGCTGTACCAGGCTGTCACCGAGTTTCAGCTGAAGTCCCGCGGCGAAGCTGGCGATACCCATCACTGAATCGGCTTGATCAGATCTGGGCCTTGGTTCCGGACGTTGCCCACGGCTGTGCTCACCCGGAACCACACGAACTCCTCGGCTGGCTCGATACGGTTCAGAGCCATCTGCTCGGCATGCTCTGGCTGGAATGCTGGATCTATCCAGGCTCTTGCTGGCCCTGGAGCCAGGACCACTGGACGCCGGTCGTGTACATCGACCATGCCGCCCTGGGCGTCGGCGGTGATGATGACGAAACCGTCGTGCTCGCTGCCGGTAAACTGTCCGATGCTGGCACATAGGGCCGGCTGCCCGTCCCGCCGGCGGATGTAGTAGGGCTGCTTCTTCGGCCCGCCTTCATCAACCCACTCATACCACCCGTCCACGGGCGTGATCGCGCGATGCGGCCAGATGGCCCGGAAGAACGGCCCATGTGCCACCTTCTCGACTCTGGCATTGATCGGCGCCGCACGATCGGTCGCCCAATGCGGCCTCCATCCCCACCTCACCAGGTCCGCCCGCGGGCCTGCGTCATCCATTCGCAGCACAGCCACCTGCGTGCTGGGCGCCACGTTGTAGCGCTCCAGGGCCTGGTCGCCGATGTTGTTGCGCCATACCCCAGGCATGCTCAGCGTATCGACGAAGTCGTGTATGCCACGGTATTGGCTGAGCCTTCCGCACATCTTCCTTCCCTCCCGGTTCGCTGAAAAAGCATAGCCTTTTGCTCAGTCTTCTCGCTCTTTCGCCTCCACGTTTTTGAGGTGCTTCCGGGGATCAATGTCGTAGCCGTCCCTGGTCAGGTCGATGCCGTATCGGCACCGCGCCATATTCATGAGGTGCACGTACTCGACGTAGGCGCCGTTCGCGCGACGGAACTCGACGGCGATCTGCTCCTGCAGGCTCTGGTTGATTTCTACCAGCTTCTCAATGTTGCGCTTGGCCTTGGCCAGCTCCCGCCTGAGCTGGTCGTTCTCATTGGAAAGCATGTGGGATTGATGCTCGAGCATTTCCTCTCGGGTGGGCATGCCCATCTCGAACCCGGTTGTGTCGATGTCCATTTGGGTACCTGTAGAGATACTGTTTGCATATACAGTATTTGGATTCGCTGGATTCGGCCAGAACCCGGCGACGAGGTGTTGCTATAGGGAAGGGTTTTTGGTTGGCAGGACGCCGGAGATGGATAGCCACGCTTGTACCAATTTTTGTACCAATGGCTATGTTTTGGTGGGTGACAGAGCGTGAGCCGGTGTGGCGAAACCCCCGTATTTGCTGGGTTTCGCCACTCACGAAAACTCACGGAAACGCAAAAAACATCTTTGGAGTATGGCCGATCGGCTGTCGAATGCCTTATACCTAAAGGGCGCAAGGTGAAGGAAATTTAATCCTGTACCCATTCAGCGACACTGCCAGTACGGCGGTGTTCAGCGATGCCCAACGTGGTCAGTACGAAGTCGGCACGCTCAGCCACGCTGATCTTGGGCAGCAGCGATACTGCATAGCCTAGCGCTGGATAAGTCCTCTGAAGCTGCTCGAACTCACATCGAGCGGCAGTCATGTCATGGCGGCGCTCTGCGTCCTGCACATAAATCTCTGCCCATGGCGGTGCCAGGAAAACATGAGGGTTATAGGGATGCTGCTGGCTGAGCTTTTCCAGTATGAGGTCGCCGGTCAGGGTCTGAAGCGCAGCCGCCGCGTCGATCAGGCCACGGTCGAAGAACACCCATTGAGAGCTACCGCATGGCGCATTGGCATAGTCCTCCAGCGCGACGTCGATGGCCCGACGCAAGAAGGCTTCCATATCGAGCCAAGGCAATGCCTTCCCGCCTGCGCGTTCCTCTTCCTGGACGACACGCCGCCCGGGCTCTTCGACCACTGCGTAGCCGCGCCGCTGAAGCTCGGACAAGAGGGTTGATTTACCTGCGCCTGAGCAGCCGGAAATAACGACGAAGTGGTTCATGTGTACTCGGTCCGAAAGCCTTTCTTTTGACTGAGCTACGCAGTTTTGCATAAGCGATACTAGATTGCGCTCATCAACAAGCAGGGCACGCCTGAAACGTGTGGCCTTGGGGATATTCGGCGAGGTCGTCCCGGCCGGCTGAGGGATGCGCGACAGCCATCACTGAATCGGCTTGATCAGCTCCGGGCCCTGGTTTCTGACGTTGCCCACGGCCGCGCTCACCCGGAACCACTCGAATTCCTCAGCGGGCTCGCCCAGGTTCAGGGCCATCTGCTCGGCATGCTCTGGCTGGAACGCAGGGTCTACCCAGGCTCTCGCTGGCCCTGGGGCCAGAACCACCGGTCGCCGATCATGCACATTGACCATGCCGCCCTGGGCGTCGGCGGTGATGATGACGAAGCCGTCGTGCTCACTGCCGGTGAACTGGCCGATGCTGGCACATAGGGCGGGTTGCCCGTCCCGCCGCCGGATGTAGTAGGGCTGCTTTTTCGGCCCGCCTTCATCGACCCACTCATACCACCCGTCCACCGGCGTGATTGCACGATGCGGCCAGATTGCCCGAAAGAATGGTCCGTGGGCCACCTTCTCGATTCTGGCGTTGATCGGCGGCGCTCGATCGGTCGCCCAGTGCGGTCGCCATCCCCACCTCACCAGGTCCGCCCGCGGGCCTGTGTCATCCATTCGCAGCACGGCTACCTGCGTGCTGGGCGCCACGTTGTAGCAGTCCATGGCCTGGTCGCCAATCGTGTTGCGCCAAACCCCAGGCATACTCAGCGTATCGACGAAGTCGTGTATGCCACGGTACTGGCTGAGCCTTGCGCACATCTGACTTCCCTCCCGTTAGCCGATAAGCATAGCCTCCTGCTCAACCTGCCCGATCTCTCGCCTCCCTGTCTTTGAGGTGCTTGCGCGGGTCAAGATTTCAGCCGTCCAGGTTAGGTCTATGCCTTACCGGCACCGCGGTGGGTGAATTAGCGTTTCGTCATCGCAGCTCCTATCATCGCCAACGCTTTACGCAGGGATGATCCTCACTGGCTTGAAGGGATTGCTTACATGGAAAGAAGCTATTTTGTCACGATGCTTGCGCTGATCCTTCATCAGATAGATGCCGCGTACTGGCAGGAATGGGAGATGTTCTTCCTGCCGGGTGGGGTGCAGGGCTTTTTGCTGTTCAACAGCTTGGCAATCCCCGTGTTGCTGGTTGGCTATCGACATGTCTTGCTGGGTACGGCCAACGCCGTGGTCTTCGCCAAAGTGTGCGCCGGCCTGGGCCTGCTTACGGTCCTTATCCATACCGGTTTCGGCTTGGCTGGTTTTCATCAGTTTCACCTGCCTGCTTCGATCTGCATTCTCATTCTGTGCTTGGCCAGCGCTATATGGCTGATGGCCAGAATACGATCCGCATTGCAATGAAGGCCGGGGCTGGCCTCTCTGACGCTTTCGCGGGTAAGTGCGGGTAAGCCCCCACACAGGGTGTGGCTCGAACAGGCAAAAAAAACCCGCCAAGGAGGCGGGCAACAGAGGCTTGGGGAGCAACGCACAACAAATTCGGTCAGGCCAGCAGGCTCGCAGCCTGCAGACGCTCGGCCAGGGCCTGGGCGGTGGCACGGGAGGTCAGCGGGCCGCTGACGGTCTCGCCATTGCGGGTCAGGTACCAGCACGCCAGCAATCCTTGTTCACGCAAGGTGGCCGGGACGGCGCTGCCGATGACGGACATGATCTGGATAGTGGCCATGGGGACCTCCTGTGTGACATGGGGCTACCTTATCGAGCCTCTGGCGCGGCTTGAAATCAACTTCCTCAATAGTGCTAATCAGTTCTATCAACGTTGCAGGCATCGTCTGGTACGCTGAACAAACGATTCAGCCGCAAGCAGGAGTAGGCAATGGCGATTGCGCCGAGCAGAGACACCGTGTTGTGCATTTCCCTGGCCGGACGCCCCGGCACATTCGGGGTGCGGTTTCACAATCACCTCTACCAGCAGCTGGGTCTGGACTACTACTACAAGGCCATGACCACCCTGGACCTACCGGCGGCGGTAGCCGGAATCCGCGCACTGGGTATTCGTGGCTGTGGCGTGTCGATGCCCTACAAGGAGGCGTGCATGGCCTTGGTCGATGAGATCGATCCGTCGGCGGCGGCTATCGAGTCGGTCAATACCTTGGTCAACGAGGGTGGGTACTTGAAGGCCTACAACACCGATTACCTTGCAGTGCGTCAGTTGCTGGCACGCCATCAGGTCGACCCAACCACTGCGTTCGCCCTGCGCGGCAGTGGCGGCATGGCCAAGGCGGTGGCCAGTGCCTTGCGCGATGCCGGTTTCAGGGAAGGGATCATCGTGGCGCGCAACGAGCAGGCCGGGCGGCAACTGGCGGATGTGTGCGGCTATCGCTGGCTGCCGGAGCTGGGCGACCTGTGCCCGCCGATGCTGGTGAACGTGACGCCGATCGGCATGGCCGGTGGGCCCGAGGCAGAGGCGTTGGCCTTTACCCCGGACGCCATCGCCGCAGCGCAGCAGGTATTCGATGTGGTTGCGATGCCGGCGCGCACGCCGTTGATCCGCCATGCCGAGGCGTTGGGCAAGCCCGTGATTACCGGGTTGGAGGTGATCGCGTTGCAGGCGCTGGAGCAGTTCGTGCTGTACACCGGCGTACGGCCGACGGATGCGCAGGTGGCGGCGGCGGTGGAATATGCGCGGCAGGTTTAGCGGCGGTACAGGTTCTGCGGGAGTGGATTTGCCCGCGAAAGCGGTGCTGGGTCCGTCGACGTTCTGGCGGGTAAGCCCGCTCCCACAGGTGCTGCAGTCGTTGAGTCGTCAGAATACCTGGCGGTCACTGTCGAGCTGTTGATCGACCAGCCAGCGGCCATGGGCCAGCGCGGCGTGCTGGGCGTTCTCCAGGTCGGACAGGAAGGCCATTTTCATCGGCAGCGACAGGCGGCGGCTGGTGTGCCCTTGCGGATCGGTGATCAGGCAGCCGGCAGCGAACGGCAGTGGCGACCCCGGGTGGGTCATGACGCTCGCGGTGATGGTGTGGTCGCGGTATTCACAGTGAAGGGTTTGCATCGTCCTTTACCTCGCTGTGGCTTGGAAACGGTCTATTCCATATACCACAGCGAGGGGCCGGGAGTTCCCGGCCCGACGAGCGCGCCCTGGCGGGCGAGGCTTAGAACGTGGTCGGCTGGATCACTTCGACCCAGTAGCCGTCCGGGTCCTTGATGAAGGCCAGGTGCTTCATGCGGCCGTCCGACAGGCGCTTCTGGAAGGGCACTTGCAGCGCTTCGAAACGCTCGCAGGCGGCGCGTACATCCGGCACCGAGATGCAGATGTGGCCGAAACCGCGCGGGTCGGTATTGCCATCGTGATAGGCGAACTCGGGATCGTTCTCGGTGCCGTGGTTGTGGGTCAGCTCCAGAATGCCGGGGATCGACTTCATCCACTGGTGACGCTCGGCGTCATCGGCCGGGATCTGTGCCGGATCAACCAGGGCCAGGAAGTACAGGCTGAAGGCGGCTTCAGGGAAGTCGCGCTTGTCCACCAGGCTGAAGCCCAGGACGCGGGTGTAGAAGTCCAGCGACTTTTCGATGTCCTTGACCCGCAGCATGGTGTGGTTGAACACGAAGTTGGCGGTGGCGGCATCCGGTGTGGCGGTGACGCCTGGCAGGGCGTGCAGATCGTGCAGGCTCATGGGTACTCCAGAAGAGAGGCCGGGGCACAGGGCCCTAGCGGGAAAGACAGGTGGGCCATGATACGGCAGTGAGGCGTGAGCGCAAACGAAAGCGCCCTGCACGAGTGCAGGGCGCCGGAATTAGAGGCCCGCATGTGCGGGCGCGTGATGGGGTCGCTAATCCTTTAGCTGGTTCGATACTGCGCGTGTCGATGTGAAAAAAGTGTGAAGTGGGTGTTGACGTTTCATGGGCGTACCCAGCTTTCCACTGTCTTGGCGCCGTACTGCTCTTTCCAGGCCTTCAACCCGCGGTGGTTGCCACCTTTGGTCTCGATCAGCTCGCCGGTGTGCGGGTTCTCGTACACCTTCACCACGCGGGGGCGGCGCTGCTGCTTGGGCGCCGTGGCCGGTGCCTTGGCCACTGCCTTCGGGTCGAGGATGGCGATGATGTCGCGCAGGCTCTTGTCATAGCTTTTCATCAGGCCGACTAGTTTCTGCTCGAATTCGATTTCGCGTTTTAGGCCGGCGTCCTTTTTCATCGCCTCCAGTTGCGCCAATTGTTCCTGGAGAGCTTTTTCGGCAGCACGAAACTCTGCAAGTCTGGACACTGTCATCACTCCTGTTAAGTATCGTGGCAGGGCGTGACGAACATACAAGAAGCAATAAACGCCGGCCACGGGGATGGGTACAGCTGTTCGCTGATATCGATTGTAGTCGTCGACCTCTACTGGGTAAACCGCAAACTTTTTATAAGTAATCACGGAACTTTGTTAGTTTTTCGCGCCTTATTCGCAGCACGTTGCAAACAGCTTTTCAGTGGCGCTTAGACCATCGTCCAATGGCTCGCGCTAGAGGGGCTGCGCGATCATTCAAGATGATGGCCGTCGTGTTTGTCGGCTGTTCCGTAGTGCCGGGGTGCAACGCTGTCCCGGATCGTTTTTCGCCTTCTTCCTGGATGTTTCTTTCGCATGTTTCCCCCGTTTTTCCCAGCCCCTGGGCGCCGTTTTACCGGCCTGTTGTTCCTGTGTGTCGGTGCCCATGCCCAGGCCGCCGGTTTTCTTGAAGACAGCAGCGCCAAGGTCGAAGCGCGCACTGTCTACTTCAACCGGGATTTCCGTGATGGCCATAGCAGTTCAAGTCAAGGCGCATCCAAACGCGAAGAAGCGGCCCAGGGTTTCATCCTGAATGTGCAGTCCGGTTATACCCAGGGGCCGGTGGGGTTTGGTGTGGATGCACTGGGAATGGTCGGCTTCAAGCTCGACTCCAGCCCCGCCGACAGCAACAGCGGCCTGCTACCTTCGTCGGGACATGACCCGCGCGGTTCGGCCGATCAGTACGCCAAGCTTGGCCTGGCCGGCAAGGTCAAGGTGTCTGACACCGTGCTGCGCTACGGATCGATGATGCCGGATATGCCGCTGCTCAAGTACAACGATGGCCGTCTGCTGCCAACGATGTTCCATGGCGCGATGCTTACCTCCGAAGAAGTGCGTGACCTGAAGTTCACCTTGGCTCGCCTGAACCAGTACACCGCTCGGGACTCCACCGACCGCCAGGACATCCGCGTTCACTGCAAGAACAAGCGCTATGCCTGCAACATTGAGGCCGACCACTTCGACCTGGCGGGCCTTGACTACCGTTTCAATGATCGCCTCAGTGGCCAGTACCAGGTGTCGCGCCTGGAGAACATCTATCGCCAGCAATTCCTGGGCCTGGTGGCCAGCCAGCCCCTGGCGATGGGCAGCCTGTCGGCCGACCTGCGCCTGATCAAGAGCGACGATATCGGCAACGCCCGCGCGGGCGAAATCGACCACCGTGCGTTCAGCGGGATGCTCGGTTACAGCCTGGGTGGGCACAAGATCAGCGCAGGCTGGCAGCGTATGTATGGCCAGAGCGCCATGCCGTACCTCGATGGCAGTAACCCTTATTTGGTCAACTACGCCCAGGTCAATGACTTTGCTGCCGCCCAAGAGCGCTCCTGGCAGCTGCGCTACGACTATGACTTCAAGGCCCTTGGCGTGCCGGGCCTGACATTCTTCACCCGCTACATCAATGGCGACCATATCAAGGTCCCCGGCAGCAGCGCCGAAGGCAAAGAGTGGGAGCGCGATACCGAGCTCAAGTACCAAGTGCAGAGCGGCACTTTCAAGGACGTGAGCGTGCGCCTGCGTAACTCCACCTACCGCAGCAACTACGAAAAATGGGCGCGGGACATGGACGAGACGCGGGTGATCGTGAGCTACAACTTCTCGATCCTCTAGCGTTTTGCCAAATGCCGCCGGCCGCTCGACAATGGCGGCTGGTTGGCAGGAGGACTGGGCGATGAAACGCGTGCTGCTGATTGGCATCGGTCCGGGTGACCCACGCCAGATCACCTATGAGGCGGTGGATGCGCTACGGCGTGCCACGGTGTTCTTCGTCCTGGACAAAGGCGACGACAAGGATGAACTGGTGCAGTTGCGCAGAGACATCCTGGCGCGCTACGTGCCGCAGGGCCGTTATCGCCTGGTACAGCTGAGCGACCCGCGGCGCGATAGCCAGGCACTGGATTACCTCGGTGCTGTGCAGGACTGGCATCGCCAGCGCGCGGCCTTGTATGGCCAGTGGCTGCAGGACGAGCTCGGCCCCGACGATGTCGGCGCCTTCCTGCTCTGGGGCGAGCCTGGGTTGTACGACAGCACGTTGCGTGTGCTCGACCTTGTTCGCCAACAGGGCATGGCTTTGACGCTGGAGGTCATCCCCGGCATCAGCAGCGTGCAGGCCCTGGCCGCGCGCCATCAGATCCCCCTCAATCGTATCGGCGAGCCTCTGACTGTGCTGCCGGGGCGGCGCCTGGCCGAGCAGACACGGATCGACAACGTGGTGGTGATGCTCGATGGGCAGTGCGCCTTCGCCGGGTTGGACGATCCGCAACTGACGATCTATTGGGGCGCCTACCTTGGGACCGAGGATGAGGTGCTGGTCGCAGGGCCGCTGCAGGGGGTCAAGGCGCAGATTCTCGCGCTGCGGGAACAGTTGCGGCGACGCAAGGGATGGATCATGGACACCTACTTGCTGCGGCGCGAATGCTGACGTGGGGCAGATCGGGAATCGGGGGCCGCTTTGCGTCCCCGGTTTCAACGCCGACGCAACATGGCCCCAGTGAAGTTGTACAGACGCTGTTCATCCAGATGCGCCAGGCTGTGCTCGATCCGCTCGGTCAGGGCCCAGGCGTGGCGGTTGCGGTCGTAGCGGGTCTTGAGCAGGGGGGCGCAGGCCGCCTGGGCTTGTTGCCAGGCCGCCTGGTCGCTGTACAACCGAACGCAGGCCTTGGCCAGTGCTTCGGCGGTCCCGGCGACGGCGCCAGGCCAGGGCAGGGCGCCGTGCATGGCCTCGGCGCCGATGGGCGTGGTGACGCTGGGGGTGCCACTGAGCATGGCGTCGGCCAGCTTGCCCTTGATCCCGGCACCAAAGCGCAGCGGCGCCAAACACAGGCGCGCGTTGCTCATCACCTGCAAGGCATCCTCGGCCCGGCCGAGCAGGTGGAAGCCTTCGTCTGGGTTGTGCAACGCCAGGGCCTTGGGCGAGGCGTAGGCGCCGTAGATGTGCAACTGGGCCTCGGGCAAGTGGCGGCGGATCATCGGCCAGAGGTTGTGCTTCATCCACAGCACCGCGTCCCAGTTGGGCGCATGGCGGAAGTTGCCGATGGTCACGATGTGCTCGCGCTCGGCGAAGGGGCGCAACGTCTGGGCCGCAGGGTCGAGCATCAGCGGACACCAGTGCAGCAGGTAGTCCGGCACACCAAAGCCGTTGACCAGCAGGTCTGTTTCCACGTCCGAGATGATCAGCGACAGGTCGCAGCGGTAGATCGCGGCCAGCTCACGCTGGGCCAGCGCGCTCGGCGCCATCTGGCGGAACAGCTCGGGGCCGCTGGTGTTGAACAGGGCGCGGAAGTCGTTGGGGTCCAAGCCTTCGATCAGTCGCCGGCGCAGCAATTGGTGGCGGGCCTCGCGCAGGCTTTGCAGGCCTGAGGTTTCCAGCACGCGCAGGGCGTTGGGGCAGTGCCGGGCAACGATGGCGCCGAATTGTTCTTCCATTTCGAATCGGTCGAACAGCACCAGGTCGGGCGCCTGTTCAGTGAGGAGGTGGGCAACGCTTGCGTCGTCGTCGGCGAGGGCCAGTTCGGTGATGTTCAGGGCGCTGAGGTCGGCCTTGTGCTCGGCAGGCTCGGTGGTGCTGGCAAAGGTGATGCGCCAGCTGCGGGCGAGAAAACTCTCGAGGATCTGCATCATGTGACCGCCGACGGCGCAGGAGCGCGGTTCGGGCCAGGCTTGGCCGATGACCAGGACGTGGAGCATGGAGGAGGGCCTTGGGCTGGAAAAGGCGCTATTTAACCATGTCCGGGTGCAGGGGGCCGCAGCGCAGCCCCATGCCAGCCTTCAGAAGGTGTAATCCACCGTCGCAAAGTACGAGCGCGGTGCCCCCAACAGCCACTGGTCGCTGGTATAGACGTAGGACGCCGCGTACTCACGGTCGAACAGGTTGTTCACTTGCAAGCCCAGGCGCACATCCGGCAACACCTGCCAGCCCAGATTGGCATCGACCACCGTATAGCCAGGTACGCTGTTCTCATTGGCCGCGCTGTCGTAGCGCTGGTCCACGTAACGCACTCCGAGGCCGGCATCTACCTGTTGGCCAAACCCCTTGCTCAGCCACAGGTTGGCCGTGCGCCGTGGCACGTTGCCCGGTCTGTTGCCGGCGCGATCCATCACGCCGCTGCCGGTGTTCTCGAGGTAGTCATCGAACTTGGCGCGCACCAGCGCAGCATTGGCCGAGACCTGCCACTGGTTGGCCAAGGCCAGTTCCACCGTCGCCTCCAGGCCATCGGAGGTCTGTTGGCCCGCTTGCTGTACGCCGTGATTAACGGGGTCGGCAACCAGCAGTTTCTTCTTGACGATGTGGTAGGCCGCCAGCGTCCACTCGCCACGGCCCTCCCAGAACCGTTGCTTGAGGCCCAGTTCGGTCTGCTGGGCTTCGGTCAGGTCGTAGCGTTGCTCCGGGCGCAGGGTCAACAAATCGCCTATGCCATCCTCGCTGGTCGAGTATTGCCCGTACAGCGACAAGTCGTCGTTGACGGCGAACACCAGCCCGGCGCGCCAGTTGCCGCCTGGCAGGCTGCGCTCGCTGCGGGTGTCGTTGACCAGATCGTTACGCTCGATGTGATTCTGGTCGCGGCGGATACCGGTCACCAACGACAGGCGCTCGGTCAGTTCGGTGCGGTTCTCGGCGAACAGGGCGAAGGTGTGAGTGGTGGACAACGTCTGGGGGCGTGTCGGCGACAGGCTATGGAACCCGCCAGGGGTGGGATGCCAAGGGTCGAGCGGGTCCGTGATGCCATCGTCGTAGGGCGCGTTGCTGTCGACGTTGAAGCGGATCTTGTTGTATTCGGCGCCGACCAGTGTCTTGCTGGCCAGGCCAAACAGATCATGGTCGAAGGTAAAGCGCTGGCGATCGCCGATCTGCTCCTGATTGTGCTTGATCTCCAGGAAACTGCCGCGCTCCAGCCGGTCTTGATCACCATTCCAGGCATAGGTTTCGGCATTGCGCCAATGTCGGCGGCTTTTGATGTAGTACAGCTGGTTGCTGGCCGACACGCTGTCGCTGAGGGTCCAGTCGGTGTTCAGCCGGGTCCATTCGTCGTGGTAGCGCTGCACGTCGTTTTGGATGTTGTAGTTCTTCTTGCGCAGGCTGCTGCGGTAATGCCCGTCGATCAGCGGCGTGCCGTAGTAGTTGGCAGGTTCTGCATCGCCGCGCTCGTGGGCCAGGGTGAAGCTCAGGTCATCGGTGGCGTCGAAACGCAGCGCGGCGCTCAAGGCCAGGCTGCGCGAGTCGGTACGGTCGACCCAGCCGTTGCCGGACTGCTGGTTGACCGTCATTCGGTAGCTCAGACGCTCGCTCAGGCTGCCGCCGCTGTCCAGGCCGAGCTGTTGACGGTCCCAGGAGCCGTAGCCCAAGCGCAGCCGGTTGTGGACGTCGCCGGCGAAAGGTTTTTTCGGAATCACGTTCACCACCGCCCCGGTGGCGCCTTCTCCGTACAGGACAGAGGCCGGCCCGCGGATGATGTCGATGCGCTCGACCATCCACGGATCGACCGGGAAGGTCAGCGTACCGGCGCCGCTGTACAGGCGCGAGCCGTCGAACAGGGTCATCACCGAGCTGTGGCCTTCGAAGCCGCGGGCCGAGAGGCCGGTGCCGCCGTCGCCGGGGCTGCCGGTGAAGCTGATGCCTGGCGAGCGGGTCACGGCGTCCTGGACGGTGAGGTTGTTGCGCCGCTCGATCTGCTCGGCGCTTAGGGTGCTGGTGCTGGCCGGGGTTTGCAGGGCGCTCAGGTTCAGGCGCGATCCGGCATCGGTCGGGGTGGCCAGATCGACGCTCGTTGCGTCGTGGGTGTCGGTGATGGTCGTCGAGGGCAGGGCCAGCACGGGGGTGTGCTGTTCATCGGCCACTGCCGGGAGGGCAACGGCCAGGCAGGCCGCCAAGGTATGAAGCGTGTAGGTACGGGACATGTCGTTCCACTGCTGCAGGAATGAATGGATCCCGGTGGAAACAACGCAAAGACAAGCGAACGCGCACGCAAGGGGTGTGCGCGAAGACCGGCCTGCGCCCGCCCACCGCGGGTTTGCCAACGTGAAATTCCAGGCCGGTCTCCGGGCTTGCGAGGGTCATGAAGCCTTCACCTTCCCATGCAGGTGCACAGTGGTCTGTCGAAGGATTCGCTCGCTTACCGTTGCGGGGGCAGCGCCGGACTTGTCGTAGGGACGACTCACCGGCTTCCCGTTTCACCCTGCGCGCGGCGGCGCAGGACACCTGAAACTGGCGCGCATCTGACCATCGATCGGGTGGGGAGTCAATGTGCGGGGAAGGCGAGGGCTCAGCGACCGCGTCGGCGCGAGACCCGCGCCTCGATATTCTTGCGTCCGATCAGCAGCGCGGGCTTTTCCACCACCGGCTCGTCCGCCAGCCATTTGTACATCACCAGGCAGTCCACCAACCCCAGTTGGGCATGGCGGTACGCCTTGGGCAGCCGGCCGACGGTCTCGAAGCCGAGCTTGTGCCACAGCGCCACCGCCACTTCGTTGGTGGCCACCACCGAGTTGAACTGCAGCGCCAGGAAACCTTCCTGGCGGGCCAGCTTCTGTGAGTGTTCGCACATCAATCGGGCCACGCCACGGCCACGAGCGGCCTCGCTGACCATGTAGCCGCAGTTGCCCACATGGCTGCCAGGGCCGGCGGCGTTGGCCTTGAGGTAGTAGGACCCCAGCAACTCGTCGTCCTGCTCGGCCACCAGGGTGCGCAGGGGCAGTTCCAGCCACAGCTGGCGGGCCTGCTCGAAGGTCAATGCGGGGTCGAAGGCGTAGGTCTGGCGGGCCTGGACGATGGCCTGGAAGGTCGGCCAGAAGCGTTCGAAGTCTTCCGGGGTCATGGGGCGGATCTGGATCATGGCGGCTCCTGCGGGCTGGACCGCCAAGTCTGGGTGGCTTGGCGCCGCCGCGCAAGGGCGACGACGCCGGTCGGGTTCAACTGCCGGCTTTGCCCACGGCGTCCATGGCGCGGGCCGAATAGACCAGCGCGGCGCCGGCGTTCATCGCCACGGCCACGCCGAGTGCCTCGGCGATCTCTTCACGGGTGGCGCCGTGCTTGACCGCCTGTTGGGAGTGCACGGCGATGCAGCCGTCGCAACGGGTGGTTACGGCGACGGCGAGCGAGATCAGCTCGCGGGTCTTGGCATCGAGGTGGTTGGTCTTGGCACCGGCGCCGCTGGCGGTCATGTAGCCGGCCACGGTATCCGGAGACAACTGCTTGAGATCGCCGATGCCGGCCATCAACTGCTTACGGTAGGCGTCCCAGTCCATCATGCTCATCGTCTTCACCTTGGGAAGGTTGCGGAGTGGAGCTTTCAGGCTAGTCGAAGTTTTCTGGTAGGGACGGGCTTGTGTCGCGAGGGGCCGCGCAGCGGCCCATTGGCGATTCAGATGTAGATGAAGAACAGCACCAAGGCCGCGACCACCGCCCACTTTTCCAGGTAGTAGCGGGTACGGTTGCGCTTTTTCAGCGCTTTGCCGCGCTCGCGGATCTTGTAGATGCGGGTGAACAGGCGGTTGATGCCGCCGGTCTTGTCATTGGCGTCGTTGGGCGCGGCGGCGGCGGCCATGACGTTGCGGCTGAACCAGCGGTTGAAGGCGGTCGCCCAGCGGTACTTGAGCGGGCGCTCGACGTCGCAGAACAGGATGATGCGGTTGTGCTCGGTGGTGTTGGCGGCGTAGTGGATGTACGTCTCGTCGAACATCACCGCCTCGCCGTCGCGCCAAGCATACTTCTCGCCATCCACATCGATGTAGCAGCCGTCGTCGTTCGGCGTGTCCAGGCCCAGGTGGTAGCGATAGGAGCCGGCATAGGGATCGCGGTGACGCACGAGCTTGGCGCCTGGCGGCAGGGTGGCGAACATCGCGGCCTTGACCGTGCCGATCCCTTGCAGCAGCTCGGTGGTGCGGGGGCACAGCTTCATCGCCGAAGGATGGCTCTCGCCGTACCACTTCAGGTAGAAGCGCTTCCAGCCGGTCTTGAAGAACGAGTTGAAACCGACATCGTCATAGTTGTCGGATTTCTTGATCTCGCCAACGTGCAGCAACTGCTGGGCTTCTTCGCGGATTTCCTGCCAGTGGTCCTTGAGCGGTTGCAGCTCGGGGAAGGCCTCCACCGGCAAGTAGGGCTTGGCCGGGTGCTTGGAGAACAGGTACAGGAAGGCGTTGACCGGCGCCAGGAAACTGGAGTGATCGCCCAGCTGGCGGGTCAACTTGTGGCGAACCCGACCGCGCAGGTGGACATAGGCGATCGAGAGGACGAATAGAAGTACTAATGCAATTTTCATGGACGGCTGCTTGTCAAGATGGCCATGCTTCGTGGCTTGAGCCCGCCAGCATAAACAATCATGCGTTGGCTTTATAGGATTAATCTCATATTGCCAGGCAGACATTCGTACGATACCTCCCATTCGTGCCGTGTGCCCCGGCCTAGACCTTTTCAAGGAGGGAATGACGGATGGCATTCGATGAGCGCGACAAGGGCCAGACCTTCAAGCGCCTGTTCTTCGCCCTGTCGGTCAGCGATGCCCAGCGCCGGGCCATTGCCCAGTGGCGGCGAGTGCTGGCGCTGCGCAGTGGCAAGCCGGTGCCCGCGCAGAACTTCCACCTGACGTTGTTGTTTCTAGGCGATGTGGATGTGGCCCAGGTGCCCGCCCTGTGCGCCACCGTCGACCAGCTCAGGCGCCCGGAGGGGCCGATACGTCTGGTGCTGGATCGTCTGCAGGTGTGGCAGCGCGCCAGTGTCTTGGTCCTGGAGCCCCAGCAAACGCCCCCGGCCTTGCGCCAGCTGGTCTACGCCCTGCAACAGGCAGCCTTGCCGCTGGGCGTCGCCGAGCAGGCCCGCGAGTACCGGCCGCACCTGACGTTGTCCCGCGACTTTCGCGCCCAGGTGCCGGAGGCTGTTATGGCGCCGGAGTTTTTCCTTGCTGCGCGCTCGTTCGTGCTCTACGAGTCGCGCAAGGGCGCCTATTGGCCGCTGGCCAAGTGGTCTTTGGAAGGCTGAAACCAGCACGTGCTTCGTGGTTGTGGGACAGGGGCTTGACGCGTACCATGCCGAGCATTCCTTTCAATAACAAACCGCACGGCACTGGCCAGCATCGGCTCGTGGCGTGTGGCTTTTCGTCTTGCCTGCGGAGATCAACAACCCATCCATGAACGGACCTACTCCAAGCGTCTTGCCCACCACCGCGCAAAGCGGCAGCTGGCTCAGTGTCATCGCCCTGGCGCTGGCGGCCTTCATCTTCAATACCACCGAGTTCGTACCGGTGGCGCTGCTCAGCGACATTGGCCACAGCTTTGACATGAGCACCGCCCAGGTCGGCCTGATGCTGACCATCTATGCCTGGGTAGTGGCGCTGGCCTCGTTGCCCATGATGCTGATCACCCGCAACATCGAGCGTCGGCGCCTGTTGTTGTTCGTCTTTTTGGTGTTCATCGTCAGCCACCTGTTGTCGTGGCTGTCCCAGAGCTTTGCCATGCTGCTGGTCAGCCGTATCGGTATTGCCCTGTCCCATGCGGTGTTCTGGGCCATCACCGCGTCGCTGGCGGTGCGCGTGGCGCCCCCAGGCCAGCAGGCCAAGGCCCTGGGCCTGTTGGCCACCGGTACCACCTTGGCCATGGTCATGGGCATTCCGCTGGGACGCGTGGTGGGCGAGGCTTTGGGCTGGCGGGTGACCTTCCTCAGCATCGCCGGTGTGGCATTGGCCACCTTGCTGTGCCTGGTGAAGTCGCTGCCGCTGCTGCCGAGCCAGAACTCCGGCTCCCTGCGCAGCCTGCCGATCCTGTTCAAGCGCCCGGCACTGGTGATCACCTACCTGCTGGTGACGCTGGTGATCACCGCGCAGTTCACCGCCTACAGCTACATCGAACCGTTTGCCTTGCACGTGGCGCAGATCGGCGGCGAGCGCACGACGCTGTTGCTGTTGCTGTTCGGCGGGGCCGGGGTGTTCGGCTCGCTGCTGTTCAGCCGCTACAGCGACCGCTTCCCCCATGGGTTCTTGGTGGCGGCCATCGCATCCCTGGCTGCGTGCCTGCTGCTATTGCTGCCGCTGTCGGGCAATTTCTATGTGTTCGCGGCCTTGAGCATGGTCTGGGGCGTGGCGATCCTGAGCTTCAGCCTGTCGTTGCAATCGAAGACCTTGAAGCTGGCCTCGGACGCTACCGATGTGGCCATGGCGCTGTTCTCGGGGATCTACAACATCGGCATCGGCGGTGGTGCCCTGCTGGGCAGCATCGTCAGCAGCCAGCTGGATGTGGCGTATATCGGCGTGGTCGGTGGCAGCGTCGCGGTGGTAGGCCTGGTGCTGGCGGCGGCGAGTACGGCGCGGTTTCGTCAGGCGTTGGGCAAGTAGGCGCAGCCGTTCCTGACACCGGCGGTGATTGCTTCGCGGGTAAACCCGCTCCCACAGGGAGCGGCGCAGGCCCTGTCGTGGAGGGCAACCCGCTTACAAGTGTTCGGCGCAGAGTAGGCGCGGGGTTACCCGTGGAAAAGACGGCGCTGAGCAGGCTGATTGAATCAATTACCGTCAGGCTGCAACGCCGCAAACCGCTCGCGTAGCCACAGATGCAACTGCGACACCGCAGGCGACAACTGCTTGCGGTGAGGACACACCAGGGTCACGGGTGTGAGCTCGCCGGGGTGGTCGGGCATCAGGATTTCCAGCTCGCCCGCCGCCACGTTGGCACTCACGTCCAGCCATGACTTGTAGACGATCCCTTCACCCTCCAGAGCCCAGCGCCGCACCACGTCGGCATCATCGCTGAACAGTGGCCCGCGCACCTGCACGGTGTGGCTGCCCAGGCGCCATTTGTCATAGACCCGTCCCAGTTGCAGGTAGAGCAGGCAGGCATGCTGCTGGAGCTCCTCGGGCGTGCGCGGACGGCCGTGGCGGGCCAGGTAGTCGGGGGAGGCCACCAGTACCCGACGGTTCCAGGGTGCCAGGGGCAGGGCGATGTAGTTCGCTTCGGTGTTCAGGCCATAGCGGATGGCCACGTCCACCGGATCGCGGGAAAAGTCGGCAACCTGGTCGGAGAGAAAGAACCGCAGGCTTAGATCCGGGTGTTCGCGGCGAAACGCACTGAGCCAGGGCAGCAGGATGTTGCGGCCAAGGTCCGAAGGCGCCGACACCTGCAGCACCCCACGCAGGGTGCTGTGGGCGCCGTGTAGGTTGTCACGCCCTTGGCGCAGGGTGTCCAGTACGCTCTGGGCGGTGGGCAGGTACAGCTCGCCCTCGGCGGTCAGGCGCAGGCTGCGGGTGGTTCGGGCGAACAGGCGCACATCCAGCTCGCGCTCCAGGCGCTTGATCGCTGCCGCCACCTGCCCCGGCAGCAGACCCGCTTCATGGGCGGCGGCGGTGAAGCTGCCCAAGGCGCTGCTGCGCACGAACAGTTCGAGATCGGTAAGACGCAGCATTTTCACTCCAGCAATGAAAGTGTTGCTGCATTGTGCGGGTTTTTCTTTTTAACGGGAAAGATAAGATGCGCGACACATCCGTTCTTTTGAGGAGTTGTCTTGATGGATACCGTTGCCCTGGCCAAGCGCCGCTACACCACCAAAGCCTACGATGCTGCCCGCCGCATTCCACAGGCCACTGTCGACGCGCTGCTCGAACAACTGCGCCACAGCCCGTCGTCGGTCAACTCGCAGCCTTGGCACTTTGTCGTCGCCGACAGCCCCGAGGGCAAGGCGCGCCTAGCGAAGGCCGCTGATGGGCGTTTTGCCTACAACTCGCCAAAAATCCTCGACGCCTCCCATGTGATCGTGTTCTGCACCCGCACCGACATGACCGAAGCGCACCTGAACGCCTTGCTCGAGCAAGAACAGGCCGATGGCCGCTTCCGCGACGAGCAGGCCCGTGCCGGGCAGGACGCCAGCCGTCGTGGCTATGTGAATCTGCACCGCTTCGACCAGAAGGACCTGCAGCACTGGATGGAGAAGCAGACTTACCTGGCCCTGGGCACCGCGCTGCTCGGCGCCGCTGCCCATGACCTGGACGCAACGCCTATCGAGGGGTTCGACAGCAAGGTGCTGGACGCAGAACTGGGCCTGCGCGAGCAGGGTTTCACCAGCGTGGTGGTGCTCGCCCTGGGCTATCGCAGCGAGCAGGACTTCAATGCAGGGCTCAACAAGTCGCGGCTGCCGGCTTCGACGGTGTTCACCTTCCTCTGAGCCGAACGGGCCAGTCGTCAGGCTCCTGTGCAGGGGCCTGACGACTGGCTCCAGCGAAGGCATAGAACATGGCGATCGCCAAGGCACGGATCTCCAGGGGAGCACTGAGCAAGGTCAGGCCGGGCAGGCGGTCGAGGCGGGCGGGAATGTCAGTGTGGTAAACCCGCTCCCACCTGATCCGCTGTGCCTGTGGGAGCGGGTTTACCCGCGAACAGGTCGGGACAGTCACCACAAGGCGACAGATGCAGCGTTCACCACCCGCCCGAACACCTCGATGGCCTTGTCCACCTCGGCCTCGCGGGTGAAGCGCCCCAGGCTGATCCGCACACTGTTGCGTGCCTGGGCTTCGTCCAGGCCCAGGCCCAACAGCACGTGGGAGGCGGCGTTGCTCGCCGAGTTGCACGCCGAAGTCGAGGACAGGGCCAGCTCGCTGGCCAATGCCGCGCTGTTGAACCCCTTGGCGTCGATGCACAGGTTCAAGGTATGGGGAATGCGTTGTTGCGGGCAGCCATTGAGGCTCACTCCGGGCAGGGCGAGCAGGCCACGGCGCAGGCGTTCGCTGAGCTGGACGATGCGTTGGTGCTCGCTGTCGCCGGGCCCGCCGGCAAGGGCGAAGGCGCTGCCCATGCCGACGATCTGGTGGGTCGCCAGGGTGCCCGAGCGCAGGCCGCGCTCATGGCCGCCGCCGTGCATCTGGGCGCGCAGCACCGGGCGTGCGCGCGGGCCGACATACAGTGCGCCGATACCCTTGGGTCCGTATACCTTATGCGCCGAGAACGACATCAGGTCGACCGCCTGACGTGCGAGGTCGAGGGCGACCTTGCCCACTGCCTGGGCGGCATCCACGTGCAACAGGGCCCCGTGGGCGCGTACGTGTTCGCCGATGGTGGCGAAATCGGTGAGGGTGCCCAGTTCGTTGTTCACCGCCATCAGCGACACCAGGCGGGTGTCTTCGCGAAGCGCTGCCTGTACTGCCTGGGGTTGGATCAGCCCGTGCGTATCGGGGGCCAGGCGCGTGACCGCCCAACCGAGGCGTTCGAGCTCGGCCACGGTATCCAGCACCGCCTTGTGCTCTAGTTGGCTGGTGATCACGTGGCCTGGGTGGCCGATGCCTTGGGCGATGCCCTTGAGCGCCAGGTTATTGGATTCGGTGGCGCCGGAGGTCCAGACCAGGTCGCTCGGGTCTGCGCCTACGCACTCGGCCACCTGGCGGCGGGCCTGCTCGACGAGCTCACGGGCGACCTGGCCATAGGCATGGCCGCTGGATGCCGGGTTGCCGAAATGCGCTTCGTGGCCAAGGCAGGTGATCATGGTCTCGATGACGCGAGCATCGACAGGGGTGGTGGCGGCGTAGTCGAAGTAGAGGGGGGCGCTGGGCATGATGGGCGGGTCCGTGCAAGTTGCCGTGAAGTGGCGATCGATGTCCCATCGTACCCAGCGGGCGGAGATGCTTTTTGCCTTGTTGGCCGATTGTGTTGTGACTTGAAGATGAATTTTTCTCTTGAGTCGTTTCGTGTAGGAAAAAATTCTCAAATTAGCGGGCTGTTAGCCTTGAGGGCTGGGCTTCAGGCCGAGAGAGGCTGTTTTTCTTCTTCCGCTGTCACCCGTTCGCACAGGTCGATGATCTGCTCGCGCATCCAGCGGTTGGCCGGGTCCTGGTCGGTGCTTTCGTGCCAGTACAAGTGGGTTTCCAGCGGCGGCACTTCGACCGGCAGCGGCAAGTGGCGCAATTGATGGCGGCGGGCGAAACGCTCGGGGACGGTCATCACCATGTCGGTCTGCTGCAACACCTGGGAGGCCATCAGGTAATGTTGCGAGCGCAAGGCGATCTTGCGCTGCACGCCCATCTTGCCCAGGGTCAGGTCCACATAGCCCAGGCCGTTGCGGC
The DNA here is from genome assembly GCF_051913525.1 of Pseudomonas sp. PKS. Classification (NCBI taxonomy): domain Bacteria; kingdom Pseudomonadati; phylum Pseudomonadota; class Gammaproteobacteria; order Pseudomonadales; family Pseudomonadaceae; genus Pseudomonas; species Pseudomonas sp. PKS. Next base: position 35,431 of record NZ_JBEGDO010000001.1, read on the forward strand.
GGCTGGAGATATGGATGTGGGTCAGGGCAAGGTAGCTGTCGAGCGTGAGCTTGCCTTCGGCCAGCGGGTGCCCGGGGCGCAGCGCACAGACGAAGCGGTCTTGCATGAGCTTGACGTGGCGCACCTGCGGGTCGGTGTTCAGCGGGGCGTCCACGGCGAAATCCAGGTGGCCGGCGGCCAGTTCCTTGGTGGTCTCGCGCCGTTTGCACAGGAAGCTTTCGATCACCAGCGCCGGCGCCAGGCGTCGCAGGCGCTGGAACAACGGCGGCAGGATCACCGCCTCGGTGAGGTCGGTCATGCTGATGCGGAAGGTCTTGTTGGCCTGCTGCGGGTTGAAGGTACGGCTTTCCTGCACCGAAGTGCGCAGCAAGGCCAGGGCATTGCGCACCGGGCCGATGATGTTTTGCGCCATTGGTGTGGGCACCATGCCTTGGGCCGTGCGCACGAACAGCGGGTCGTTGAAGGTTTCGCGCAGGCGCGAAAGGGCGTTGGACACGGCAGGCTGGGTAATGCCGACGATCTGCCCGGCACGGGTCAGGTTGGCTTCGGTGTAGATGGCATCGAAGACGATGAACAGGTTGAGGTCGACCTTGCTGAGGTTCATGGCGCTGCTCTTTATAGGAGTTATCGGCCGATCATATATTGCTTATGAATGTTAATACACGCTGAAAATAGACTAGGTGGATAGCGACTCGGTGCTCTAGGCTCTGGCTCATGTTCTCAAGCCTGTGAAGGTAGCCCTGATGGATTTCGCCTATTCGCCCAAGGTCCAGGCATTGCGTGAGCGTGTCACGGCATTCATGGACGCCTATGTCTACCCAGCCGAGCCGGTGTTCGAACGCCAGGTCGCCGAGGGCGATCGCTGGCAGCCCACCGCAATCATGGAAGAACTGAAGGCCAAGGCCCGCGCCGAGGGCCTGTGGAACCTCTTCTTACCCGAGTCGGAGTACGGCGCAGGGCTGTCCAACCTTGAATACGCCCCCCTGGCCGAGATCATGGGGCGCTCGCTGCTGGGGCCGGAACCGTTCAACTGCTCGGCGCCCGATACCGGCAACATGGAAGTGCTGGTGCGTTATGGCAGCGAGGCGCAGAAGCGCCAATGGCTGGAGCCGTTGCTGCGCGGCGAGATCCGCTCGGCGTTCGCCATGACCGAGCCGGACGTCGCGTCCTCCGACGCCACCAACATGGCCGCCACGGCCGTGCGCGAGGGTGACCAGTGGGTGATCAACGGGCGCAAGTGGTGGACCTCCGGTGCCTGTGACCCGCGCTGCAAAGTGATGATCTTCATGGGCTTGTCCGACCCGCAAGGGCCGCGTCATCAGCAGCACTCGATGATCCTGGTGCCTACCGACACGCCGGGTGTGAAGATCGTCCGCCCGTTGCCGGTGTTCGGTTACGACGATGCGCCCCATGGCCATGCCGAGGTGCTGTTCGAGAACGTACGGGTGCCGTATGAAAACGTGATCCTGGGCGAGGGCCGTGGCTTCGAGATCGCCCAGGGGCGCCTGGGCCCTGGGCGCATCCACCACTGCATGCGCTCGATCGGCATGGCCGAGCGGGCCCTGGAGCTGATGTGCAAGCGCGCGGTCGAGCGCACCGCATTTGGCCGACCCCTGGCTCGCCTGGGTGGCAACGTAGACAAGATCGCCGATTCGCGCATGGAGATCGACATGGCGCGTCTGCTGACCCTCAAGGCCGCCTACATGATGGACACCGTCGGCAACAAGGTCGCGCGCAGCGAGATCGCGCAGATCAAGGTAGTGGCGCCGAACGTGGCGTTGAAGGTGATCGACCGGGCTATCCAGATCCATGGCGGTGCCGGGGTCAGTGGCGACTTCCCGCTGGCCTACATGTACGCCATGCAGCGCACCCTGCGCCTAGCCGACGGGCCGGATGAAGTGCATCGGGCAGCGGTGGGCAAGTACGAGATCGGCAAGCATGTGCCCAAGGAGCTGCTGCGTAGCGGGCACTGAACTGGGGCCGCCTTGCAGCCCATCGCAGGCGCCCCCGAGGCGGGATCATGGACGAGATCGGGGTGAGCTGACGCGCTCGGTTTTCTCTGCAAGGTGCGCCTGATCGGGGTGGTCTTGCGGCGTTGCGTCGTGCTGGACCCGGGTTTTGAACAGTGACAACAGTACCCCGCCGAGCAGCAAGCCGAACGTCACGCCCAGCGACAGCAAGGCTGGCACCTTGCCCACCAGGCCGTGGTAGAAGATCTTGCAGCCGATGAACACCAGCACCAGCGCCAGGGCGTACTTGAGGTAGATGAAGCGGTGCATCAGCGCCGCCAGGGCGAAGTACAGCGAGCGCAGGCCGAGGATGGCGAAGATGTTCGAGGTATAGACGATGAACGGGTCCTGGGTGATGGCGAAGATCGCCGGGACGCTGTCGACGGCGAACACCAGGTCGGCCAACTCGATCAGTACCAGGGCCAGGAACAGCGGCGTCGCATGGCGCAGGGCGGTGTGCTGCCCGGGTGGGGTGAGGCGCACGAAAAAGTGTGCGCCGTGGATCTGGTCGGTGACCCGCATGTGCCGACGCACGAAGCGCAGCACCGGGTTGTTGGCAAGGTCTGGGTGGCTCTCCTGCCGAGCCAAAGCCATCTTCACCCCGGTGAACAGCAGGAAGGCGCCGAACAGGTAGAGCACCCAGGCAAAGTGCTGCACCAGCGCCGCACCCACGCCGATCATGATCGCCCTCAGGAACACCACGCCGAGAATGCCCCAGAACAGCACCCGGTGCTGGTAACGGCGCGGGATGGCGAAGAAACCGAAGATCATGGCCATGACGAACACGTTGTCCATCGACAGCGATTGCTCGACCAGGAAACCCGTGTAGAACTCCAGCGCCGACTGCGCGCCCAGCTCGTACCAGACCCATGCGCCGAACAACACGCCGACGCTGAAATAGCCGGCGTACAGCAGCAGGCTTTCGCGCATTTCGATCTCGCGGTTATCCCGGTGGAGCACGCCAAGGTCCAGGACCAGCAGGCCGATGACGATCGCGATGAAGACCAGCCACAGCCAAGCGCTGGTGCCGAGGAACGGGGTGGTGAGGAATGTGTGCAGAGCCATCGTGAGCCCCTCCTTGAATGTCGACGTTGCATGGCAACAGTGATCCGACATGGCGGCTGGGTAGCCGTCAGAGGGGCCCGGTATCACATAGGCTTGAGCGTAGTCCCGATCGGTGAGCCTGCCGAATGGCGCGCTGTTACATTTCTTTGCGAGGCTGCCCAGTCCTTCAGTACACCCACACTTCCACCCGTCGATTGCGCAGCCGCCCTTGTTCCTGGTCGTTGTCGGCCACTGGCAGTTCGTCGCCCATGCCGGTCACTTCCTTGATTTCCACGCCATCGCGGGCGAGCTCGCGGCGCACCGCCATGGCCCGCAGGCGCGAGAGCAGGGCGGCGCGGCCCGGGGTTTCCTTGGGGTCGCCAAACCCCACCAGTACCGCCTTGTGTTGCAGCTTGCCGGCCTGGCGCAGGTAGTCTGCGACCCGGCGCACGTCGCGCAGCGCCTTGTTGTCGAGGTTGGCGCTGCCAGGCTGGAAGCGAAAGTTCACGGTCAGGCGCCGGGCCTCATCGGCCAGGGCTCGATAGCGTGGCGGCATGTCGGCCTGGGCGGGTACGGGAAGGGCCTTGACCTGCTGGGCCACGAAACCTTGGCGGGCGACGATGGCCTGCCCGGCGGGGCTTTGGGTGAACTCGGCCAGGGCGACCGCCAGGGGGGCGGCGCGGGCAGGCAGGTAGAAAAACAGGCGGCGCGACAGCGGATAATCCTCGCTGGCGACCAGGGCAGGGGTGGGCAGCATGGCTGGCGCGTCGCCTTCGGCAATGGCCAGTACCTTGGCGCCATGCACCGCGGCCAGGCTGCTGAAACCGATGGCCTGGCGGTCGGCCTTGACCCGTTCGGCCAGCGCTTCGCTGGATTCGAAACGTTGCGCCTGAGCGGCCAGCGTCTGCTGGCGTGGCTCCAGCACCAATGCCTTGAAGGTCTCGAAGGTGCCTGAGCGATCGTCACGGGCATACAGACGGATTTCCCCGCCGGGTACACCGAGCTGTTCCCAGCGCCGTACCTGGCCGCAGAACACTTGGGCCAGTTGCGCGGTGGTCAGTTGGGCCAGCGGATTGTCCGGGTGGACGATCACCGCCACTCCGTCCAGGCCGATGACCTGTTCGGCGCCTTTGCCGCGCAGATCGCCCAGGGCTTGAAGGCGTTGGGCTTCGTCATCGGTGATGGGGCGGGACGCGGCCGCCAGGTCCGCCTGGCCATCGCCCAAGGCGGTGAAGCCGGTGCTCGAGCCATGGGCGGCGATGGTGATGTGAAGAGGCTGGCCCTGGGCATTGCGCGCGTTGATTTCGGTTTCGTTGGCTTGGCGGCCTGGGGTCTGGGTGAGCGCAGTGGCGCCTTGGGTCGCCAGCAGGCCTTGGACCAGCGCCGGTGTCAGGGCGGCGCCGATGGTGTTGGAGCCCTGGATGCGCAATTGCGCGGGCCCTGCGAGGGCCCATAAGGGGAACAGACAGCACAGCAAGGCGAACAGGCGAGGCATGCCGGGGACCTGTGGCATAAAGATGCGCTGCAGATTACGACAGTGGCGTGACCGGGAAATGACAGTGCGCGGGGCTGATGACCGAGGTGTCCTGAGAGCACCGGCGTACCGGGGGAGCGGGTTTACCCGCGATCAGAACGTCGGCGGCGTGATCACCCAGATCACCACGGCATCCACCTCCCCGGGGTTGCCATAGCGGTGCGGCTCCTGGCTGGAGAAACTGAAGCTGTCCCCTTCGTTGAGCTGGAAATACCGGTCCCCGACCCACAGCTCGAAGCTGCCGGAGAGCAAATAGCCGGCTTCTTCACCCTCGTGGCTATAGCTCTGCTGGCTGTAGGTGCCCGGGGGAAAGCGCGAATGAAGGATTTCCAACTGCCGGTTGGGCTGGGGGGTGAGCAACTGATCGACGATACCGTCCTCGTAATGCACGCTCAGGCGGCTGTTGCGCCGCACCACATAACCTTGGTCCTCAGGGGCGGTGCTGGCCTCGCTGGCGAAGAACCACTGGATGGTCACACCCAGGCTGCGGGCAATGTTGAACAGCGCCGGGATCGAGGGGTAGGAGAGGTTACGTTCCAGCTGGCTGATGTAGCCGGCGGTCAGTTCGCTTTGCTTGGCCAGCTCGGCGAGGGTCATGCCGCGGCGCTTGCGCAGGCCGCGGATGCGGGTGCCGAGAAAGTGCGGTGCCGCGCCGCCGTCTTCGGCGGCGGGCGGCGGCGTCTGGGGTTGCTGGCTCATGCGCGTCGGTCCATCGGGAAAGCCAGAAGTATGACCAGCCTCAGAGTGCCCAGGCAACCGTCAGGCCGTCGTGGATCGCTTCTTCGACGGTGCGCGGCGCCAGGCAGTCGCCGATGCGCCGCACCTCGACCAGGCCGGCCAGTTCCTCGGCCAACGTGTCCACCGGTTGATGGCCCAGGCACAGGACCAGGGTGTCGATCTCCTCGAAGATCATCGGTTCGCCACTGGCGGTGTGCAGCAGGTAGACGGTGTTGTCGTCGCAGCCGTACAGCCGGGCATAGGGGGTGATGGGGATGCCCAGGCGGTGCAGCTCGCCGGCCATCTGGTCGCGCACGTACAGCGGCAGGCTCTCGCCACAGTGGGTGCCGTTGACTGCCAGCTGCACCTGATGGCCTTCGCGCACCAGGCGCTCGGCGATGCCGGGGCCGATCCAGTCGCTGCGCCAGTCCACCACCAGCACCGAGCGCCCCAGGGTGGCCTGGTTACGCAGCACCTGCCAGGCATCGACCACCTGCAGGTCGCCACTGCGTTCGAATTCGGGCCAGTACGGGCGGGCGCCGGTGGCGGCGATCACCACATCGGGGCGTTCGCGTTCGACCAGGGCCCGGTCGACGCGGGTGTTTCGCACCACGCGCACGCCGGCCAGTTCCATCTCCCGTTGCAGGTTGGTGCTGGCGCCGCCGAACTCGCTGCGACGCGGCAGCAACTGGGCCAATTGCACCTGGCCGCCCAACTGCGGGCCGGCCTCGTACAAGGTCACGTCATGACCGCGCGCCGCTGCGACTGCTGCGGCTTTCATGCCGGCCGGGCCGCCCCCTGCGATCATCACGCGCTTGGGCGCCTGGGTGGGGGTGAGCGTGCCGTATTGCAGTTCGCGGCCGGTTTCCGGGCGCTGGATGCAGGAGATCGGCAGGCCGCGATGGAAGTGGCCGATACAGGCCTGGTTGCAGGCGATGCAGGCGCGCACGTCCTCGACCTGACCACGTTCGGTCTTCGATGGCATCTGCGGGTCGCAGATCAGCGCGCGGGTCATGCCGCAGACGTCAGCCTGGCCGCGGGCCAGGATCAGCTCGGCCTCCTGGGGCTGGTTGATGCGTCCGGTGACGAACAGTGGGATGTTAAGGCGCGCCTTGAACGTGCCGGCTTCGCGGGCAAGGTACGCAGGCTCGATGGCCATGGGCGGAACGATATGCACTGCGCCACCTTGGGAGGCGGAGGTGCCGGCGACGATGTGCAGGTAGTCGATTTCGCCCTGCAGGGCCTGGGCTGCCACCAGGGATTCGTCTTCGGTCAAGCCTTCGGGGTCGCGCTCGTCGGCGCTGATGCGCAGGCCTACGATGAATTGCTCGTCGGTGGCCGCGCGCACGGCGCTCAGCACTTCACGCACAAAGCGCAGGCGTTGCTCAAGGCCGCCGTTGTAGCCGTCGGTGCGGCGATTGACCCGCGGATTGAGGAACTGCGCCGGCAGGTAGCCGTGACTGGCCACCACTTCCACGCCGTCGAGTCCGGCCTGATGCAGGCGGCGGGCGGCACTGGCGTAGCCCAGGATGATCTCGTCGATCATCGCCTGGTCCAGCGCCCGAGGCATCACCCGAAAACGCTCGTTGGGCACCGCCGAGGCCGAGTAGGCCACTGCCAGCAGGCCATCGGCGGTCTCCATGATCTCGCGCCCGGGGTGGAACAACTGCGACAGCACCACGGTGCCGTGGGCGTGGCAGGCCTCGGCCAGGCGGCGATAGCCGTCGATGCAGGCATCGTCGGTGGCCATCAGCACATGGGAGGTGTAGCGGGCGCTGTCGTGAACCCCCGCCACCTGCAGCACGATCAGGCCGGCGCCGCCTTCGGCGCGGGCGCGCTGGTAGGCAATGAGCTTGTCGTTGACCAGGTTGTCGGTGGGCAGGCAGGTGTCATGTCCGGTGGACATGATGCGGTTCTTCAGGCGTTTGCCACGGATCTGCAGCGGTTCGAACAGGTGGGGGAAGGCGGTCGACATGCGCGCAGCTCCGGTCGGTTGTCGTTCTTGTTTTTTCAATGAAAGTGTAGCGCCAGTAAAAAATCAACTTGTTTTTTTACTGGCTGACGTCTAGCGTTCCCTCGACCCCTAGCTCAGGGGCATCCCTCACAACAACAAGAAAGCGGGGCCTGCGCTGCACCGGCCAGGCACCGGCAGGAGGAACCAGCGATGCAAGCATTTCCCCGCAGGACCGGATTGTGCGCAGTACTTCTGACCTTGGGCCTGGGCAGCGCGCAGGCGGCGCCGCAGATGGTCGTGGTCGGCTATGGTGGCGCGGGCCAGAAAGCCCAGGACGTAGCGATCTTCCAGCCTTTCAGCGCCCAGGATGGCAGCAAGCTGATCCAGAGCGAGTACAACGGCGAGATGGCCCGGATCCAAGTGATGGCCGATACCGGGAATGTCGATTGGGACGTGGTGCAGATCGAAGGCCCGGACCTCATGCGCGGCTGTGACGAAGGCATCTATGAGCACCTGGACTGGCAGCAGATGGGCCATGCCGCCGAGCTGATTCCGGACGCGGCCCAGGCGTGTGGTTCAGCGGCGCTGGTGTGGAGCGTGGCGATTGCCTATGACCGCGACAAGCTGGCCAAGGCGCCCACGTCCTGGGCGGATTTCTGGGATGTGAAGACGTTTCCCGGCAAGCGCGGGCTGCGCAAACGTGCGGTGTACAACCTGGAATTCGCGCTGTTGGCCGACGGCGTGAAGGTCGAAGACGTCTACAAGGTGCTGTCCACCCCGGCAGGTGTCGAGCGCGCCTTTGCCAAGCTCACCGAACTCAAGCCTCATATCCAATGGTGGGACGCCGGCGCCCAGCCCGCCCAGTGGTTGACCGCAGGCGATGTGGTGATGACCTCCACCTACAGCGGCCGCATCGCCGTCGCTGCCCAGCAGGGCAGCCCGCTGGCGGTGGTATGGCCGGGTAGTCTGTATGGCATGGATTACTGGGCGATCATCAAGGGCTCCCAGCATGTCGACCAGGCACGGCGCCTGATTGCCTATGCCAACCAGCCTGACACCCAGGTGCGGTATGTGCAGCAGATCCCCTATGGCCCGACCAACACCCAGGCCGCGGCCAAGCTCGATCCCGCGTTGGCCAGCTGGGTGCCGACTTCGCCGGAAAACCTCAAGGGCGCGCTGGCGATGAATGTCGAGTTCTGGGTTGACCATGGCGAGGAGCTGGAGCAGCGCTTCAACGCGTGGGCCAGCAAGTGAGGTAGATTCATTCCCCAAGGCCGCTTCGCGGCCTTCGTGGGTAAATCGGAGCGCCGAACAGACTTCGGCCTCCCACATTCTCGAACCAGGACAACAACAATGACCCCCACCGAACGGACCCTGCGCCAGGAACTGGCCGCCTGCTACCGGCTGATCGCGCACTTTCGCATGACCGATCTGATCTTCACCCACATCTCCGTGCGCTTGCCGGGCCCTGAGCATCATTTTCTGATCAACCCCTACGGCTTGCTGTTCGATGAGATCACGGCCTCGAAACTGGTGAAGATCGATTTGCAGGGCAATCCGGTGGAGCCGACGCCATACCCTGTGAACCCGGCCGGTTTTGTCATCCACAGTGCCATTCACGGCGCCCGCGAAGACGCTCAGTGCGTGCTGCACACCCACACCCGGGCAGGCTGCGCGGTGGCGGCGCTCGAATGTGGCTTGCTGCCGCTCAACCAGATTTCCATGGAGTTCTACGGCCGGGTTGGCTACCACGCCTATGAAGGCATCGCCCTGGACATGGACGAGCAGCAGCGCCTGGTGGCGGACCTGGGCGAGCATGCGGTGATGATCCTGCGCAACCATGGTTTGTTGACCGTCGGCAGCAGCGTGGCTGAGGCCTTCATGCGCATGTACTACCTGGAGAAAGCCTGCGAGATCCAGTTGGCCGCTTTGCAGGCCGGGCAGGTGATCGTGCCGCCGCACGAGGTGTGCGCGCATACCGAGCGCCAGTTCAATGCCCCGGCGCGGCCGCTGAAAGCAGGGGAGTTGTCGGACCCAGATGGCAATGCGCTGGCCTGGCAGGCCTTGCTGCGGTTGCTGGAGCGGGTGGCGCCGGATTATCGCGACTGAGACGCCAGCGCCGGCTCCCGGGTAGCGCGTCGTTGTAGGAGCCGGCGAAGTGTGTAATGGGCTGCAAAGCAGCCCAAGGGACGAAGGCGCCGGTGTCAGCGAGCGTCCGGCACGATGATGTGGGCCGGTGCTTGCGTCGCGCGGCCACGGGCGACCCAGTAATACAGCACGCTCGGCACGACCAGGCCGATCAGCCAGGACACATCCACGCCGCCCAGGTGGGCGACCATGGGGCCGGTGTACAGCTTGGTGTCGATGAACGGCATCTGCACCAGCACACCGACGGTGTAGACGATGATTCCAGGCCAGTTCCAGCGGCCATAGCGCCCTTCAGGGTCGGCCAGGGCGGGGATGTCGTAGCGCTCTTTGGTGATGAAGTAGTAGTCCACCAGGTTCACCGCGCTCCAGGGCACGAAGAAGGTCAGCAGGAACAGGATGAACGACTTGAACGCGCTCAGGAACGAATGCTGGCCGAGCAGGGCGACCAGGGTCGCAGCGCCGACAATTGCCAGGACGAACACCAGGCGCTGCGCTCGGCTGATCTGCAGATGACCACGGAAGCCGCTGATGATGGTGGCGATGCACATGAAGCTGCCATAGGAGTTGAGCGTCGAGATGGTCACCTTGCCGAAGGCGATGCTGAAGTACAGCAGCGCCGCGGTGGTGCCTGCGCCGCCCAGGCCGACGATATAGGCCACTTCGTGTCCGGTGAACTGGCCGCCGGCGATGGCGGCGGCGAACACACCGAGGATCATCGAGGCCTGGGCGCCAATCACCGAGCCCAGGCCGGCGGCGAGGAAGGTCTTGACCGGCGAAGTGCTGCTGGGCAGGTAGCGTGAGTAATCCGCGACATAAGGGCCGAAGGCGATCTGCCAGGAGGCGGCGAGCGAAACGGCCAGCAGGAACGACGCCCAGGAGAAGTGGCGGTTGTCCAGCAACTGGCCGATGTCGGCCAGCATCAGGATGCGGCTGAACAGGTAGATGAAGGCGATGATCCCCAGCACGCTGGCCACGCGCCCGATCCAGTGGATCACCCGATAGCCGGCGAGGGTGGCCAGCACGATCACGCTGGCGAAGATCAGGATGCCGGTGCTGTCGCTGACGCTCATCAATTGGCCGATGGCCTGGCCGGAGAGTACCGTGCCGGTGGCGGTGAAGCCCAGGTACATCAGGCACACCAGCACCATGGGGATGGCCGCGCCATAGACCCCGAACTGCACACGACTGGAAATCATCTGCGGCAGGCCCAGGCGCGGGCCTTGGGCGGCGTGCAGCGCCATCACCGTGCCACCGACCAATTGCCCGATCAACAGGCCGATCAGTGACCAGAACACATCACCGCCGAGCACCACGGCCAGGGCGCCGGTCACGATGGCGGTAATCTGCAGGTTGGCTCCCAGCCAGAGGGTGAACTGGCTGTACACGCGTCCATGGCGTTCAGCTTCTGGGATGTAGTCGATCGAGCGCCGTTCGATCACGGGTTTGTTGGACATGGGCACTCCGCGTGTTTGTTTTTGTGAGGGGCGGGCGAGCCATCGGCAAGGGATGGCGGTCATGAGATATGAGCATGTATAGACAAGTTCGGTCAAGTGAAGCTTGACAGGTAACGAGTGGGCGCTCACACGCTTACCAGACGCTTCGCTTGATCGACTGTTGCGCAAGGTCGGTGCCCAACTGTGCTGGTCGGTGAAAAAAGAATGGCCTTATGCTGTAACGAAATATGTCTAGAACGCCTGAAGAAGGAAGCCGCAATGCCGCTCAAGGACCTGCTGATCGCCCTGGTGGTGATCATCGCCTGGGGAGTCAACTTCGTTGTCATCAAGGTCGGCCTTGATGGCTTGCCGCCCATGTTGCTGGGTGCGTTGCGCTTCGCCCTGGTGGCGTTTCCGGCGATCTTGCTGGTCAAGCGCCCGAAGCTTCCCTGGCGCTGGTTGATCGCTTATGGCGCAACCATTTCCCTGGGGCAGTTCGCGTTCCTGTTCCAGGCCATGTACAGCGGCATGCCACCGGGGCTGGCCTCGTTGGTGCTGCAGTCCCAGGCGTTCTTCACCCTGGGTTTTGCGGCGCTGTTTTTGGGTGAGCGCCTACGCTTGGCCAGTGTGTTGGGGTTGCTGGTGGCGGCGGGCGGATTGGTGCTGATCGGCAGCGAAGATGGCAGCCACGTGCCGTTGCTGGCGCTGCTGTTGACCCTGTGCGCCGGGGCCATGTGGGGGATGGGCAATATCATCACCCGGCGCTTTGGCTCGGTGGACCTGGTGGCCTTGGTGATCTGGGGCGGACTGATCCCGCCGCTGCCGTTTCTGGCGTTGTCCTGGTGGCTCGAAGGTCCTGAGCGCATTGGCCATGCATTGACCAACCTCGGCTTGAATTCGGTGCTGGCGCTGGCGTACTTGGCCTTCGTCGCCACCATGTTGGGCTATAGCCTCTGGAGCACGCTGTTGTCGCGCCATCCGGCGGGCAAGGTGGCGCCGTTCTCGTTGCTGGTGCCGGTGATTGGCCTGAGTTCGTCGGCCTGGCTGCTGGATGAGCGCTTGAGCGCGGTGCAAGGTTGGGGCGCGTTGCTGGTGATGGCGGGGCTGCTGATCAATGTGTTCGGCCCGCGGCTGGGGCAGCGGTTGCGGGCGGCCACGGCGCAATGAGTTGGGATCGGCGGTGGTGTGTTCGCGGGTAAGCCCGCTCCCACAACGATGACCGCCAACCCTGTTGCAACTGTTCTACTATCGGGACGATCAGGGCCGTTTTTGCTATCTACCGAAGTATTGTTGTCATGGGTAGTGTTATACCCAGCCATCTGAGAGAGGAGACTTCTCATGAAAAAGATTCTGGGTATCCACCGCAGCCCCCACGGCCATTGGGTCGGGGATGGCTTCCCGGTTCGCAGCCTGTTCACCTATGACAACCTGGCTCGTCACATCAGCCCGTTCCTGCTGCTGGACTACGCCGGTCCGCACGACTTCACCCCGACCACCGCCCGTCGTGGTGTCGGCCAGCATCCGCACCGCGGCTTCGAGACGGTGACCATTGTCTACCAGGGCGAGCTGGAGCACCGCGACTCCACCGGCGCCGGCGGCCTGATCGGCCCGGGGGACGTGCAGTGGATGACCGCTGCCAACGGCATCCTGCACGAGGAGTTTCACTCGCCGGCCTTCGCCCGCAGTGGCGGCACCTTGGAAATGGTGCAGCTGTGGGTGAACCTCCCTGCCCGGGACAAGCGCGCTGCAGCGGGCTACCAGACGCTGCTCGCCAGTGAGATCCCGGTGGTGAAGCTGCAAGACGATGCCGGCACCCTGCGCGTGATTGCCGGTGACTACCAAGGCCACAAGGGCCCGGCTCGGACCTTCACGCCCATGGATGTCTGGGACCTGCGCCTTGCGGCCGGTGCCAGCCTGCAACTGCCCATCGCCCAGGGCCGCAACGCTGCGCTGGTGGTCTTGCGGGGCAATGTGCGGGTCAACGGCGAACGTGAGGCAGGGCCGGCCAGCCTGGTGCTGCTTGAGCGCGACGGTGAGCATGTGCAGGTGCAGGCCTTGGAGGACGTGAGCCTGCTGCTGCTCAGCGGCGAGCCGATCGACGAGCCTATCGTCGGCTATGGCCCGTTTGTGATGAACAGCCAGGCAGAGATCGCCGAGTCGTTCGACGACTTCCAGGCCGGGCGGTTCGGGCAGATGGCGGGGGAGCAAGGCCCCCAGCATTGAGACAATGGGCCGGTCAGCGGCAGCCGTTCAACCGGTCTGCCGCCAATGCACGTCACTGATTCCGTAACGCTCGGCCACCGGCTTGCTGACTTTCTTGATCTTCTCGCGCCCGTAGCGTCCGATGCGGGCCACTCCCGCATCGCAACTGGCCCAGTGCCAGGCATCGGCATTGTCCATCCGCTCGGCGCGGATCACGAACGACTTGTGCTGCCCGTGCAGTTCGTAGTCGATCACGAAGAGTTTGGCGTCGATCATCGGTCCCCATCCCTTGCGCAGCAGCGCAGGCTGGCCTGGTGCAACGTTCCATGGCCTATCCGTGGGAAACCGCGATCTAAGCAAAAGTTTGAAAAAATTCGCCCTCGGCCGACCAGTGGCAGAGGCAGGACCGCTCGTCGCAAGCGTGCTGCATTGGAGCGAACAGCCAGCGTCAGGCCGGGTTCTTCTTCTAAGGTGCTAGAGGATTTGCCGGGCACCTATTGCTCCAGCAAATGAGTGACCGCTTGAACATGCGCAATATCAATTGGCACTGCGTCAATTCAGGGCGTACTCACACACAACAGGCCATCCAGTATAGAGAGGGTCGAACCATGTCGTTGATAGGTGTTTCGCTATTGGAAATGCGCCAGCTGATCGAGCAGGCCTGTCTGCCCGACCGCTGCGAGGTCAGTTGCCCGGACGGCGTCAGTCTGACCATCCGTCTGGGCAACGAACAGGGGCTGGACGATTGCCTGACGGTCTCCGGCATTGCGCTGGACAGCCTTAATAGCTGTCGCGATGTGCATGAGCTGGTGAACCAGCTGCGCAAGGAGCAGCGCCTGGGTCACCCGCACGTGACCAGGGCCATCGCCTGAAAGGCTCGGCGACCCGGTCAGCCAAGGCTGGCCGGGCGCACGTACTCGGGCATCAGGCCGTTGAACCAGAACAGGATCATCGCCACCAGGATGGTCACCAGCAACAGCAGTCCCACACCCCAGACACAGGTCGCGAACAGCAGGGCCTGTTCCTTGCGAAGCCGCAGAAACGCCTGCAAGCCGCCATAGAGCAACACCGTGGCGTAGGCTGAGGCTGCCAGCAGGGCCACTACCGCCAGCCAGCGCATCGGCACCAGGCCGACCACGCCCGCGACAAACCAGGGGGTGGCGCAATAGGCGGCAAACCCGATGCATTGGTTGAGGGTGGGCTGGGTGTCGAAGCCTCGTGACATCCAGCGGATCATCACGCCCATCGACATGACGCCGACCACGGTCGTGGCGTATAGAAGACCCGCCAGCTGCGCAGCGCTGACCATGCTCAGGCGCACGCGATCCTCCGTGGCCAGGCTCCAGCCGAACGTGGTGGTGCCGATGAACAGGCACACGGCCGGAATCAGCGCCAGTGCCAGCAGGCGCGGCAGGTATTGTTGCGGATGGGCTTCCTCGGCACGGCGGATGTCCAGCCAGGCGGCACCCGGTTGGGTGAAGAGCTTGAGCAAGGGGCTGTTCATGGCATTCTCCTCGAGGGCAAGCGTGTCCTCTTTTTATGGAGAAACCTGAGCGTCCAGGGTTCAGGTTATCTGTGGCCCGTTGATCGCTTCATTGCAGCTCGAGCACCAGCTTCATGCCGCCATCGCCGCATTTGGCATGGTCACGTACCACGCCGTGGTAGCTGCGCCCGTCCCAGACGAACGCCACACTGTGGGCGCGGTCGAGTTTTTCCGGCAGCGGCGGGTCGATGTGCAGGCGCAGCGCCGGGCAGCCTTGCAAGTTGAGAGCAGCAAGCTGGACCTGGCATTCCACGCGGTGAGCCACAGGGCCGAACAGCGTATCGCGGACGAAGTCCAGCTCCAGGTTGGCGCATGGCGCGCGGTAGTGGGCTTTCATGGCTGACACAGCGCAGGTAGGGACATGACGGGCTCCTGGGAAGAATCGCGAAGGTATTTATCATTCGAAACCTGTCCCGGGGTGTTGTTCAAATTATTTCTATTTCATTGAGCGTTAATGTTGGCGCTGCAGGGCGGGCCGGTTTCGGGGGTGAACCTGCTCCCGTGGGGTTGACGGTGATCCTTGTGGAAGCGGGTTTACCCACGAATGCTCTCAGGGCTGACGCTCGGCCACGGCCTTCAATGTGCGCAAGGTGATCAGCGGTGCATCCACCACGAACTGATTGGCCAGCCATCCTGGCACGTCGCCCGCCGGATCGGCCTGCAGTTGGTAGGTCACTTCGGTTTCCTTTTCCCCCAGCGGGCGCATGGTCCATTCCCCTTGTAGCCGGCGTACGCGGATCAACCCTGGGGTTGCGGGCACTCTGCCAGGTTCGGCGCTCAGATAGCGTACCAGGGTGCCGTCGTCCAGACGCTCGGTGCGCACCCGCAGCACGATGTCCCTGGGACGGGCCGGCCAGGGCAGGTCGGTGACCAGGTAGACCCAGGTGCTGTCACCCTCGACCTCCAGCAAGCGCATCTCGGCGCAGGCGTATAGCCACTTGCAGGCCACCCGCAGGTTCTCCTGCAGGTCGGTGAGGGTACGCACGCTTGCCTTGATGCGGGTCACGCCGCGAAACGCCTGGTAGGGCGAGCCTTCCACAGCGCTCAGATAGACGTCGACGCCATCCTCCTGATGCGCCAGGTGCCAGTCGTCGGCCACCAGCCGGGGGGATGGCAACAGGAGCAGCAGGGTGAGCAACAGACGATACAGCAGAGGCATGGACGCAGGTCCGCAAGCAGTGGGGTCCAAAAAGTATGGACACAAACGACAAGCCCGCCATGAAGGCGGGCTTGTAGACATCAGCCTGGACTCAACGCTGTGGGTTGAGCGTCAGGTGCACGTGGCGGTTGACGTCCTTGTACAGCAGGTAGCTGAACGGGCCTGGGCCGCCGGCGTAGCAGGCTTGCGGGCAGAAGGCGCGCAGCCACATGAAGTCACCGGCTTCGACTTCGACCCAGTCCTGGTTCAGGCGATACACCGCCTTGCCTTCCAGCACGTACAGGCCGTGCTCCATGACGTGGGTTTCAGCGAACGGAATCACGCCGCCCGGCTGGAAGGTCACGATGTTGACGTGCATGTCGTGGCGCATGTCGGCCATGTCGACGAAGCGGGTGGTGACCCAGCGGCCTTCGGTACCCGGCATCTCGATGACGGTGGCGTCCTTGCGGTGGGTGACGAAGGATTCCGGAACAGCCAGGCCTTCGACCTTCTGGTAGTGCTTGCGCAGCCAGTGGAAGGTGACGTTGGACTTGCTGTTGTTGCGCAGGCTCCAGTCGGCGCCCGGGGCCAGGAAGGCGTAGCCGCCAGGGACCAGGGTGTGGTGCTTGCCTTCGACGGTGATGTCGATCTCGCCTTCGACCACGAACAGGACCGCTTCGGCATTCGGGTCCAGCTCAGGACGCTCGCTGCCGCCTTCCGGGGCAACTTCGACGATGTACTGGGAGAAGGTTTCGGCAAAGCCGGTCAGCGGACGGGCGATGACCCACATGCGCATCTTGTCCCAGAACGGCAGGTGGCTGGTGACGATGTCACGCATCACGCCCTTGGGGATGACGGCATAGGCTTCGGTGAACATGGCACGGTCAGTCAGCAGCTCGGTTTGGCCTGGGTGCCCACCGTGAGGGGCGAAGTACGAATGATTCGACATGGAGAGTCTCGACTTGTTGTTCTTTCCCCGTGCCGTTGAACCGCACCGGCCGGTGCGCCGCAGGGGATGCACGGACAGGATATGAGCCTTTCCGTGGCATCCACAAATTAAATGTTGAAATGCCCGGTATTTATTCAGTGAATGTCTACCCGGCGCCCGGCATGGGCCTCTGGCAGACGATCGCCCTGGCCGAACAGCTTGTGGCGCAGGGTCCCATTTTCATAGGCCAGGGGGTAGCGACCACGGCGTTGCAGCTCGGGTATCAAGAGCTCGACCACATTGGCCAGATCGTCCGGTTGTACCGCGTAGGTGAGGTTGAAACCGTCGATGCCAGTCTGGTCGAGCCAGGTTTCCAGCTGGTCGGCGACTTCTTGCGCCGAGCCCACCAGCACCGGTCCCCGACCGCCAAGCCCCACGAACTGCGCCGCCTCGCGGACTGTCCAGCGCCGGTTGGGGTCGGCGGCGGTGAAGGCGGCCAGGGCCGCGCGGCCGGCATCGTTCTCCACATATTCGATGGGCGCGTCGGGTTCCAGGCCTGCGAAGTCGATACCCGTCCAGCCTGACAGCAGGGCCAGGGCCGCCTCCAGGTCGACATGGCGGCGGTAGTCGGCAAAGCGTGCCTGGGCTTGTTCGTGCGTCTGGCCGACGATCAGCAAGGCCTGTGCATAGATGAGCACCTCATCGCGTCCACGTCCGGCGACCTCGCTGGCCTGGCGGATGCCGTCGGCATAGCGGCGCAGCACGGTAGGTGTCGGGCCACTGATGAATACGCATTCGGCGTGCCGCGCGGCGAACTGCTGCCCGCGCGCCGACGCACCGGCCTGGAACAGCACCGGGGTACGCTGGGGCGAGGGCTGGCACAGGTGCATGCCGGGCACCTGGAAGTGCTCGCCGGCGTGGCCGATGGGGTGTACGCGCGACGGGTCGATGTAGCGACCGGTCTCACGCTCGAGCACCACGGCATCGTCGTCCCAGCTCTTTTCCCAGAGTTTGTAGAGCACTTCGAGGTATTCCTCGGCCAGGTCGTAGCGCTGGTCATGACCCAGTTGCCGGGCCAGGCCCAGGTTGCGTGCGGCGCTGTCCAGGTAGCCGGTGACGATGTTCCAGCCGACTCGGCCGTTGCTCAGGTGATCGAGCGTCGACATGCGTCGGGCGAAGGGGTAGGGGTGTTCGTAGGTCAGCGAGAACGTTACGCCGAATCCCAGGTGTTCGGTCACCCCGGCCATGGCTGGCACCAGCAGCAAGGGGTCGTTGACCGGGACCTGCACGCCGCCACGCAGGGCCGCGTCCGGCCCGCCTTGGTAGACATCGTAGATGCCCAGCACATCGGCGATGAACAGGGCATCGAACAACCCGCGTTCGAGCAGGCGAGCCAGGTCGGTCCAGTAGTCCAGGCGGTTGAAATCCACGCTGGTGTTGCGCGGATGACGCCAGAGGCCCGGTGACTGGTGGCTGGCGGCGTTCATGCTGAAGGCGTTGAAGCGAATCGGGCGCGGCATGAGCTGCTCCTTGACATCAGGGCAGCACGGAAGCTGGGTAGACCGCGTCGGCCACCTGCAGCTTGCGCGGAATCAGGCCCAGGCCCTGGAAGGTGTCGGCCAGTTTCTGCTGCTCGGCGACAATCTGTGGGGTGATGGCCACGGCGTTGTAGTTGCGCCGTTCACTGGCCACCTCCAGTACGTCGGCGCCGATGCCTAGCTGCGGTGCCAGCAGGTTGGCGACCTCGGCGGGCTTGGCATTGGCCCACTGGCTGACCTTGGCCAGTTCGCTGAAGAAGGTCTTGAGCAGGTCGCGGTGCTGGTCGGCGAAGGCGGCGGTGGAGAGGTAGAAGGTGCGGTTGTTGGAAAGCCCACTGCCATCGCGCAGGTTCTTCAGACCCGGTTGCCGTTCGGCCGCGGCCAGGAACGGGTCCCACAGGGTGACAGCCTGCACGCTGCCCGACTGCAGGGCGGCCACGGCGTCGGCGGCGTTGTTGACATAGGCGGGGGTGATGTCCTTGTAGCTCAGGCCTGCCTGCTCCAAGGCCACGGCCAGCAGGTACTGGGCGTTCCAGCCACGGCCGGTGGCCACGCGCTTGCCTTTGAGGTCTTCGACACGGGCAATGTGGTCTTGCTCGCGCACCACCAGCCCGATGCCGCGGGGGTAGGGTTGTTCGGCCGCCAGATACACCACCGGTTTGCCGGCCGCCTGGGCAAATACGGACGGTGCATCGGCGGCATGGCCCAGGTCGATGGCGCCTGTGCTCAGGGCTTCGAGCAACTGTGGTCCGGCGGCGAATTCGTGCCAGGTCACTTTCACGCCTTGGGGCGCCAGCGCCTTTTCCAGGGCGCCGCTGCCTTTGAGGATGTTGATGCTGTTGAACTTCTGGTAGCCAATGCGCAAGGTCTTGGCGTCTTCAGCCAAGGCGTTGGACCATGGCAGCAAGGCGCTGGCGACGCTGGCCAGCAAGCCGCCAAGCAGCAGGCGGCGAAGGGGAGAGAAGGCACGGGCGGGCACGGGAGGATCTCCTTGAAAGGCTTGGGTTGGGTGATCTCCAGCCTAAGGAGGCGCGTGAGGGCTTTCAATTTTTTAATTCCATTTAGTTAGATTGTTTTGTTCTTTATATATCGTTTTGTTTTTTATAGACGGTTTGACCGAGTAGGGCCGACAACATTTTTTTCACATCCTCTTGCTAGGATTTCGCCTCTTCCAAGGAGACGATCAATGGCACGAGCCCTACGCGCACGCGCTGTAAAAGTGTTGGTGGCCGGCACCGCCGGCGTGCTTGCCAGCGCGCTGGGGTTCTTTGCCTGGCAGAGTTTTTACCCCGTCCAGGCCGCCGACGGCTGGGATGTTCAGGTACTTCACCGCTCGGTGGACAAGGCCGCCTCGCTGCTGCCCCTGGCCGATGGCAGCCTGCTGGTGAGCCGCGAGCTGAACAATGGCCGGGGCAGCATCCTCAAGATCACTGCCGAAGGTGATCGGGTGGTCATGATCGAGGGTTTGTCCAAGCCTGATGGCATGGTGGCCGCCCAGGGCGGTTGGGTGTTCAGCCAGGAAGGCGGCAAGGCGCCGGTCAGCCTGGCCCGGGATGGCCAGGTGACCCGCCTGTTCGACGGCGAAAGCGTGCAGGGCCTGTGGAACGACGGGGATTCCCTCTATGCCATCGAAGACCGCAAGGGCAATGGCCGCTTGATGCGCTACGACTGGCACACTGGCCAGCTCGACATCCTGCGTTCGGGGCTGACCGAGACCGAGGGGCTGACCCGCTGCAGCGATGGCCGGCTGCTCTATACCGAAAAGAGCGCCGGGCAGATCCGTGCGCTGAGTGACGATGGCCAGGATCCGGTGGTGGTCAGCGGCCTGCGCAATCCGACCTTCCTGATGTGCGATCAGCGCGGCCTTTGGATCAGCGAGGATTCCACCCACCGCGCACGGCTGTTGCGTATCGACGCCAATGGCGAGCGCCACACCGTGCTGACCTTCCTCAAGGCCCCCCAGGCCATTGTCCCCGACGGCAAGGGGGGCTATCTGCTTGCCGAAGGTGGGCGCAACCGGGTGCTGCGCCTGACCCCACCGGTCGACACCAGTACCGCCCAGGCGCAGGATGTGACCGAGGACGTGCCAGGGGCCTGATCAGCTGGGCAGACGCTTGCCGTGCCCCGGCAGCAAGCCGAGCACCAGCATGCAGCCCAGCAGGATCACACCGCCGCCTACCATCTGCAGAAGGCTCAGGGCTTCGCCGAGGAACAGTGCGCCGATCAGCACGGCCACCAAGGTCACCACGAACTCAACGCTGATCGTGCGGGTAGCACCGATCCGCGCGACCAGGCCGAAGTACAGCACGTAGGTGGTGGCGCTCATCACTGCGCCGCTGATGGCCAGCAGCAGCCAGTCGCTGGCCTGGGGCACTGTCGGTACCGGCACCACCAGCAGCAAGGGCAAGGTCAGCAGGCCGCCGGCAAGGAAGGCGCCGCCGGTGACTGTCCAAGGGTCCTGGCCCCTTAGGCGCAGGCTCGCATAGTTGCTGCCAAACGCTGCACACAGGCATCCGAATACCGAGGCGATGCAGCCGTGGATGAAGTCTTCGGTGACCGCCTGAGCCGGAAACCCCACCAACATGACGATGCCGAGCACGCCTAGAATCAGGCCGAACAGGCCCTGCGGGGTGATTTTCTCCAGGCCCCAGGCGCGGCCGATGATCATCGAGAACAGTGGAATGGTTGCCACCAGGATCGCCGACATGGCCGTGCCGATCCGCGGTGTGGCGTAGGACAGACCGATCAGTTGTCCGGCTACGGTGGTCGCGCCGACCACCAGCAGCGGCTTGAGCAAGGGCCGCAGGCGCAGCGCGCGCCCCAGCAGCGCAGCCAGCACGGCCAGCGTGCCGCCGGCGATCAACGAGCGCAGGCTGACCGCGCCGACCCAACCGAAGGCATGCACCACCTTGAGCACCACCAGAAAGGAAAGCCCCCAGGTGATGGCCAGGAACGAGTAGGCGGCAAGGTCGCGCGGTTGCATGGGCAGGGTCCGTCCGGGAGAGGAAGGCAGGCTAGCGGGTGGGCGCGCAGCGGAGCAAGGGCTGTGGGGCGTGGTGGCGTGTCTGGTGTGGATCCTGTCGCAACCAAGGGCGTGTTCAGGGATTGAGGGGCTGCTTTGCAGCTTCGCCAGTTCCCGCGTGATTGCACTGCCCTCAAGACTTGGGCAATCCCGGTGGGAGCGGGTTTACCCGCGAAGCGGGCACTACAACACTTGGCGCTGCGCGACCAGCAACAGCGACTGCGGCACCGGGCTTTGCGGGTGCTGTG
Source organism: Pseudomonas sp. PKS (assembly GCF_051913525.1). Lineage (NCBI taxonomy): Bacteria > Pseudomonadati > Pseudomonadota > Gammaproteobacteria > Pseudomonadales > Pseudomonadaceae > Pseudomonas > Pseudomonas sp. PKS. The sequence continues at coordinate 56,889 of NZ_JBEGDO010000001.1, forward strand.
GCTCCTGCAGGCTGACCAGACGCAGCCCGGCCATGTCCAGGGCATTCAACCAGCTGGAGAGGGTGCGGAAATACCAGGGCATCGGGGCCCATTGCCCGGCGAAGCCGGCGAACGTCTCTTCGCGCCAGCCATCCTGGTAGTCACCATTGGCCATCGTCCAGGGGTGCAGGGTCTGGATCACCAGTGCGCCGCCTGGGGCGAGCAGGGCGCGCATGGCGTCGAGCAGCGGGATGATGTCTTGGTGCAGCAAGGCGAAGTTGGCACACACCACGTCGTATTCATGGCCCACCTCTACTTGCCTTTGGGCCAACTGTTCGTAGGTTGCCTGGAGCACATGAGGCGACCCAGCCGTTTGCGCGGCCTGCACCAACTCTGCATCACCGTCCACGCCCGTCACCTCGATCCCGCGCTCGGCCAAGGCGCGCAACAACCAGCCCTCGCCACAGCCCAAGTCCAGCACGTGCTCAGGCTGGCGGCCCAGCACCGCGAGCAGGATCGCCTGGTCGGTGACTTGCCGCCGGCTTTCGATGGCACCGCTGCGCACGGCGGCTATCCAGGCTTGGGCGTTGTGCTGCCAGCTTTGCAACAGTGAAGCGTCAGGTGTGGGCATCGGACGTGTCCGCTGAGGGGGGGCAAGAACAAGGATAGGCCTGATCGGCCACCCAAGGCGTAGGGCTTCTGGCATGATGCTCGGTCTCCGTGTATTCGAAAGTCAAATCCTGCCCCATGACAGACAGTGCGAAACCCAATAGATCGATCTATGACCTGGACCTGCTCCGGGCCGTGGTGATGGTGGCCGATTGCGGCAGTTTCACCACGGCCGCTGCCAGGCTTCACTCCACCCAGTCCACTGTCAGCCAGAAGGTGCGGCGGTTGGAGGAGATGGTCGGGCATCAACTGCTCGATCGCAGCAACCGGGAAGTGCATCCGACCGATGCCGGCGAGATGCTGTTGGGTTATGCGCGGCATTTGCTCGCGGTGAGCAATCAGTTGAGCGAGGCGCTATCCGGCGGGGTGACGGTGACCGTGCGTATCGGCTTGCCGGACGATTTTGTCGCCGGCAAGACGATGGCGGCGCTGGCGGCGTTCAATCGCAGGCATCCCAAGGTGAAGCTCGAGATCACCGGCGGCCTGAGCCGAGACCTGATGGGCAGCTACGACCGTGGCGAGCTGGACCTGGTGCTGGTCAAGCAGCGCCGTCACAGCCGTGAGGCCAATGCCTGCCAGCCGGAGCGCATCGAGTGGATCGACAGCGCGCAGTACCCGTGCTTTGCCCAGGACCCGATCCCCTTGGTGACCTTCCCGCCGCGCGGCCTATATCGAGACGACATGATCAGCGCGGTCGAGGCCATGGGGCGTAGCTGGCGCATCGGGTTTACCAGTTCGAGCCTGGCGGGTATCCAGGCGGCGGTGGCCAATGGGCTGGGGGTCAGCCTGCTGCCGTCCCGGGTGGTCACGCCAGGGCATCGGGTGTTGGGCGCCGAGGAGGGCTTCAAGCCGATCAAGGTGTTTGAGGCGGCGATCTTCTACCGACCCACGGCCGACCCGATGGTCAAGGCGCTGGCGGACATCCTGATCGGTATCCTGCGCGACGAAGCACCCGAACTGGCCTGATGCCCCTGGGGCTGCCTAGCGCTAAGTTCCGACACGCGTTCTGTAGGCGCTGGCGACAGCCTGCGATGGGGCGCAAGGCGCCCCCAAGCAAGGGCCGACTCAGCGGCGCATCTCACGACTGAACTGAGCAGCCTTGAGCTGCAAGATGGCGGGCCCGCCCCAGAACGCCCCATGGCGCACGATCAATCGCTCGTGCAGGGCCGCCGCCACTGCCGCTGCCGCGTTCGGTGCCTTGAAAAGCACGAAGCTCGCCTCGTTGCCCACCTTCAGGCCATAGTCCGTCTTGCCCATCACGGCTGCGCTGGCCTCGGTGGCCATGTCCAGCGCGACCCGCAGTTCCTCGTCGGAATTGAACCCTGAGCGATAGCTGACCAGCATCGCGCGCTGCAGCATGTCGCCGTTGCCATAGGGCCACCAGGCATCCTGGATGTTGTCGTTGCCGGTGAACACCCGCACACCCCCTGCGCGCAGGCGCAATACCGGCGGGAAGGCATGTTCGCCGGGCGCGTTGGTCATGATCGAGACACCTGCATGGGCCAGTACCTGCGCGGTCCGGTCGACCACAAGGTCGGACACATCCCCCAACCCATAAGCATGGCTGACCGCGACCAGGCCCTGCATGCCCAAGGCGCGGGTGCGTGCAGCGATGCGTTCGAGCTGGGCAATGCAGATCTCGCCCGGTTCATGGAGGTGGATATCGGCCTTCACGCCATGGCGCTCCGCGATGCCGAAGACGATGTCGAGCTGGGCTTCGGCATCGCCGTCCAGCGTCGTCGGGTCGATGCCGCCCACCACTTGCACGCCTTCGCGCACGGCGGCTTCGAGGATTTCGGCGGTACCGGGGCAGGACACCACGCCCGCCTGGGGAAAGGCCACCAGCTCGATGTCGATCAGGTCCTTCCAGTTATCCCGCGCTTGGAGAATGGCGTTCAGATGGCTCAGCCCAGTCGTGGCATCCACGTCCACGTGGCAGCGCATGGCGATCGTGCCGTAGGCGGCGGCTTGGCGGATCAGCGCGTCGGCGCGGTCGAGGATCGGCGGGGCGCTGGCCAGTTCGCGTTTTTCCACCGCCAGGCGCTCGCGCAGGGTGGCGACGTTCTGGTGTGGTCGCCAGCGGTCGCCAACAAAGCTCTTGTCCAGGTGGATGTGGCCATCGACGAAGCCGGGCAGCGCCAGCAGGCCTTCGAGGTCGATGGTCTCGGCTGCGGCCACAGCCGCGCGCTGAGGGCCGATGTGGGTGATGCGTCCGTTCTTCACGGCGATGTTCAGGGGCAGGCCATCTGCGTCGATGGCATTGATGAACTCACGGTCGTTCATGGCTGGCCTTTTTTCATCGGGGCCGGGTCGACGAAGCGCACGGTGGCGGGCGATGGCCCCTGGGTTGGATGTAGCGCCACACGGTAGGGAATCTCCAGGGGCCTCACAAATTAAATATCGGCATCGATTGCAGTGCGTTTCTGGATACAGGCAAGCGGTATCGGCGTGCATTAAAAAGCCCACTGGAGTCGATTCCGATATTTAACTTTCAAAGGCTTCAGGCAAGGCCCAGGATTGCATCCCAGAGCGGTCAAGCCACCGCTCACCTGGGTCTGCGAGGCGTCTATCGCAGCGTATGGGGCCCAGTCACCCAAACAATAAAAACAAACGTTGTGGGCAGGATTACCTGATGTGGCAGGTGATGCTGCGCGGCGTGCCAGGGTCCATTCATGATCAAAGATTCCAAGCTACTGCGTGCTTCCCTCATCTTCATCGCCTGCACTTCCTTCATCGTCTGCGGTGTACAACCAATCTTCATGGGGTTGGTCACCGAACAACTGCACTTGTCGCTCGATCAACAGGGCTGGGTCGTCTCGGTGGAGATGATCGGCATGACCTTGGGCACCTTGCTGTGCCCGGTCGTGATGAAGCGCCAGGGTGGGCGCAGCCTCTGCCTGTGGGTGGGGTTGCTGTGCGTGGCGCTGAGCATGGCCACGGCCTTTGCGCCGAGCAACGGCACGCTGCTGCTGGTACGCCTGGCAGCGGGGACGTGCGCCGGGTTGGTGTATGCCTATGCGGTGTCCACGCTGGGCCGTTTGCCTAACCAGGACCGCTCGTTCGGTCTGATGCTGTTGCTGCAGACGCCGGAATACTCGTTGTTTTCCGCCGCCTTGCCCCTGCTTGCGGCCCAGAGCGGCACAGTGACGGCGCTGTGTTCCTTTGGTCTGTGGTACCTGCTGATTTGCGGCGCGAGCCTTGCGTTGCCCCGCAAGCCCGCGGCGCTGATCGGTAGCGGCGAAGGGACGTCCGCCCAGGGCGGTTCGTCGCGTGTGGGGCGCAGTGCGCTGGTGGGCATGCTGTTCATGCAGATCGCCATCTATTGCGTGTGGGGCTTCATCGACCAACTGGCGCGTGACCAGGGCATCGACGGCGTCGATATCGGCTGGGCGTTTGGCCTTTCGGCGATCGGCGGCTTGCCGGGGGCGGGGCTGCCTAGCTTGTTGGGCGCGCGGGTCAACCGTCAGCTGATGATCGCCGTGGGCCTGGTGGCGATCTTCGTGTCGATCGCCATGCTGACGGGACACACCCGCACCCCGATGCAGCTGTTCGTGGCGCTACTGTTGATCAACTTCGGGTGGGTATTGTCGTTGTCGTACTACATGGCGTTGATCACCACCAATGACCCGAGCGGAAAACTCACGGCCCTGGTGAGCATCACCCTGATGGGCGCGGCGGCGGTGACCCCAGCCCTGATCGCCTTGCTGGTGGAGGGATCGAATCAGCAGTTGATCTTCCTGTTGGGCACCAGCGCCCTGGTGATCGCGTTTGCGGTGACGTGCCTGGGTGGACGCTCCAAAAGGGCTGGGGAGCGGTTGTCGGCTTCAGCTTGAGCCGCTCCCACAGGGACTGCGCCGATCTTAAGTCTGCGCAGTCCCTGTGCATGTAAACAAAAGCATTAGATTGTTTGTATAACTTACTGATTTATAGTGATTAACGCTTGGCGATCGCATGCTGTACGCATTGCTCGTAGTATGTCTGCCTGATCGCTGCGGGCTTGAGTCGGGACTGGCTGTTGTAGGTCTGCTCGGTGATGCCGAAGGCGGTCATGCGCATCCAGGGCTTGGGGAATTTGCGCGTCTGCAGCTTCTTGCGCGTGGCATACAGCGTGACGCCGGAAAGCTTGGCCTGCTGTGCATCGGCGGCAATTTGCGAACCCCAGTGGCATACCTGACGATCGTTCTGGTTCAAGGCCTTGGCCTGGGCTGCGAAGGCGGCCGTGGCCATTACACAGCCGGCGATCGTTGCTAGAAATACCCGCATGATGCTGTCCTAAGCTTATGAAGGAAAAAGGAGTTTGCCTTCGCTTCACAGGGCTGGGGGCCAGCAATTTGCCGTCAGCTGCGTACCAGAAGCATCGTCAGCAGCACGCTGCCCAGCAATATCAGGTAGGCGCGGGCATGGAGCGTATCGTTGATGCGCCCGACCAACGGTGCAGCCAGCGCCATCCCCAGCCAGGCGCCCACCACCAATGCCGTCGCGGCATACAGATTGACCAGGCCCAGATAGCCCGCCCCCAGCGTCAGTTGCGCCTGAGGCAACAGGGCGTAGGTCAGCGTGGCCACCAGTGCCATAGGCAATGACAGCGGATTGGCCATGGCTGTGGCGGTCAGCATGCTCGCGCCGCGCCGGCGCATCAGCGGCACGGTCATGACGCTGCCACCAACGCCCAGCAACGCCGCCACCGCACCAATCGGCACGCCGATCAGGGTCGAGCGCCCTGTGCCCAACGGGTGGCGCTGCGAGCGTGTCTTCGCGACGAAGCCTGGGCGAAACCAGCCATCGAGCAGGCTTGCCAGCAAGTAGACGACGAACAGCCAGCGCAGCCAGTCGCTGTCCAGCCAGAGCGCGGCGATGGCGCCGAGCAGGGCGCCAAGACCGATGCCTGGGACCAGCAAGCGCACCAGTGCCCAGTCCAGGCTCCGGGCGCGATGATGACGCCAGCTGGCCAGGGCACTGCTGACGATCATCACCGCGGCGGAAGTGGCTACGGCGATCTGCATCGCATGCTGGCTGATCACCGAGCCGGCATCATGACTGGCCAGCAGCAGTGCATAGAGCAAGGGCACCGCGAAGAACCCGCCGCCAAAGCCGAACAACAACGTGGTGACGCCTGCGCACAGGCCGAACGCAACGAGCAACGCGTAGAACATGCAACACCCTCCAGAGCGGATGAAGGCTGCACGATAATGGGCATCGGGTATGGCCGGCTTTCGCGTGTTGGCCAATAATCGTTGTTTTTCGGCCAAGACGATCGGTATGCGCAATATCCCTTTGCATACGGTGGACGCAACGCCCCGAGCGGTGCTCGCCATCGGCACCGATTACCCACCTGGCACGCTGCTGGCGGCGCACAGCCATCGACGGGCGCAGTTTCTCTACGGCATGAGCGGTTTGATGGATGTGCTGACCGATGACGGCGCCTGGGTGGTTCCGCCCTACAACGGCGTCTGGATACCGCCCGGCAAGCGCCATCAGGTGCGTATGCGGGGTGTCAGCACGCGCAGCCTCTACATCGAACCCGAAGCGGTGCCCAGGTTGGGTGAGCAGTGCGAGGCCTTGCTGGTCAGCCCCTTGCTCCACGAACTGCTGCTGGCCAGTGCCGATGTCCCGGCGTTGTACGACACCCATGGGCGCGATGGCTTGCTGGTCGCCTTGATGCTTGCAGAACTGAGCCGTGCCCGGCCATTGCCACTGTTTGCGCCGATTCCGCAGGAGCCACGCGTTGCGCAGTTGTGCCTGGCGTTTCTGGCTCAGCCGGATATCCGCATCACGCCCCAGGATTGGGCGCATCGGCTGAACTGGAGCCTTCGTACCTTCACCCGGCGCTTTCGAACGCTCACGGGGTTGTCGTTCGTTCAGTGGCGGCAGCAGGCGTGCCTGATGGCAGCGGTGACGCGTCTGGCGGCGGGGGAGTCGGTGACACGGGTGGCGCTGGATCTGGGCTACGAAAGCCCCAGTGCGTTTTCCAGCATGTATAAACGGATGATGGGGGAGGCACCGTCGGCGCTACGGCACTGCGCGGTGTGAGGCAAAAAAACGATCGCGGAGACAGGCACAAGCCAGCCGCCCGCTTCCACGGGAAGTGTTCTGGGACCAGCAGAGGGTGACCGGGGAAGCGGGGGCGACATTGCGCCGCCCCGCGATCAAAACTAACGAAGAAGAATCAGGCAGCCTGGTTGCGCTTGCCCTGGGACTTGCGCACCTGGGTGCGGCAGGCGTCGCCGAAGGCTTCGAAGATCTTGATCGAGTCAGGGTTCTTCGCGGCTTGCCATTCCGGGTGCCACTGCACGGCGAACAGGAACGGCGAGAGGCTCGGGGCGTGGATCGCTTCGACCAGGCCGTCTTCGGCATGGGCGATCGGCTCGATGCCTTTGCCCAGCTTGTTCAGTCCTTGGCCATGCAGGGAGTTGACGCGGATCTCGTCGGTGCCGAGCTTCTCGCGCAGCCAGCTGCCTGGTTGGACCTTGACGCTGTGCACGGCCTGGTACTGGACCTCGACCGGATCTTCCGGGTTCTCCCGGTGATCGTTGAAACCTGGCTCGGCGTAGACCTTCTGGTAGATGTCACCGCCCAGGGCCACGTTGATTTCCTGCATCCCACGGCAGATACCGAAGATCGGCAGGCCACGGGCGATGGCCATTTTCACCAGAGGGATGTCGAACAGGTCGCGATCTTTGTCCTGGGCCTTGCCCGGGGTCTGGTTTTCCTGGCCGTAGAGGGCTGGGTCGATGTTGCTTCCCGCGCCGGTCAGGTAAACGCCGTCGGCCATGTCCAGGTAGGTCTCGAGGTCTTCGACGCCACAGCAGGTGGGCACGAGGACCGGGACGCAACCGGCGAATTCGACCAGCGGAGTGATGTATTTGTGGGTCATGACCTGATAGTCATGGCCTTTGCGCTCTTGGCTGCCCATGGTCATCAGGACGACGGGTTTGCGCAGGGAGGGTTGCTTGTTGCCAATGTTGCTGTTGGACATATGTCACCTTGGGACAGGTTCTTCCTGTCGTTGTTGTGCAGGCGCACGGGCTCGGCCTTGAGTACGTCCTGAAACCCCGAGCACTGCCGGCTCGCCTGGCAGGCGATTCCGGTCGGGGCTTGTTCATAGCTTGCCAGAGCCGTTCGATATGTCAAACGAGTGACGAGGGGTGAAGGCGCCGTTTTTCGGGGGCTTGAGGGCTTGGAACCCTGCGGCGACAAGGGTTTGGCGGGGAGTTAGGTCAATAATATTTAACGGTGCAGTTGGGTCTTTGCGTGGGTGCAATAAGTGCCGGCAGGAACTGGGGTTTGGTGGATTCCAATACCCGTACGAGGGGGCCTTCCCGCTCCCATCCCACTCAAAGCCAGCCAGCTCCATCCGGGCGGCAAAACGCGGTGGTAGCAGGTTTACCCGCGAATACGACGGTGAATCCACCATCGCATTCGCGGGTAAGCCCGCTCCCACAGGGGCGGTCGTTATCCAGAAAGGCGGCGTTGCGCCGCTCTAGTGCAGGATTTGTTTGAGGAACGCTTGTGCCCGTTGGGTTTTCGGGTGATTGAAGAACACCTCCGGAGGGCTGTCCTCGATGATCTGTCCGCCCTCCAGGAACAGCACGCGTTCGGCCACCTGGCGGGCGAAGCCCATTTCATGAGTGACGCAGAGCATGGTCATGCCGGTGCCGGCCAGTTGCACCAGCACATCCAGCACTTCGGCGACCATTTCCGGGTCCAGCGCCGAGGTGGGTTCGTCGAACAGCATGATGCGCGGCTTCATGCACAGCGCCCGGGCGATGGCCACCCGCTGCTGCTGGCCGCCGGACAGCTGGCTGGGGTACTTATGCGCCTGGCTCTCGATGCCGACCTTGCTCAGGTACATGCGCGCCCGTTCCTCGGCGTCCTTTCGCGACAGGCCGCGCACGGTGGTGGGGGCTAGCAGGCAGTTGTCCAGCACGCTCATGTGAGGGAACAGATTGAAGTGCTGGAACACCATGCCGATCTCGCTGCGCACCTGGGCGGCCTGGCGGCTGGTGGCGGCCAGGTCCGTGCCGGCTACATGGATGCTGCCCTGTTCGGCGATCTCCAGACGGTTGATGCAGCGAATCAACGTCGACTTGCCTGAGCCTGAGGGGCCGCAGAGTACGATGCGCTCGCCTTCGCGGACCTGTAGGTCGATGTCGTGCAGCACATGGAAGGCGCCGTAGTGCTTGTTCAGGCCCTCGATGCGGATCAGCACCGGGCGCGGGTCGGGTTCGGGGGTGACGCTGGCAAGGCTCAGAGAGGCGGCGGTCATCTTGTTGTTCTCCCGCGTGGATGTTTAGTCGAAGCGTGCGGCGCTGTAGGGCGACGGGTCGGTGAACGGCGCCTGGCCTGTGACCATTTCAGCCAGCAGGCGGCCAGTGACCGGGCCCAGGGTCAGGCCGTGGTGGGCATGGCCGAAGTTGAACCACAGGTTCTTGTGCCGTGGCGCCGGGCCAATCACCGGACGCATGTCCGGCAGGCAGGGGCGCCGGCCGAGCCACGGACGGTCGTCCAGGCGCTCGCCCAGGGCCGGGAACAGCTTACGGGCCAGGGCTTCGCAGCGCCCCAGCTGGATCTCGTTGCCGGGGGCATCGTGGGCTGCGAACTCGATCCCGGTGGTCAGGCGCACGCCACGCGCCATCGGGGCCAGAACGTAGCCACCTTGGGTGTCGCAGACCGCGTGGGTCAGTTCGGCGCCGTCCCGGGTGCTGTAGTGCATGTGATATCCACGCTTGATCGCCAACGGGAAGTGATAGCCCAGGGGCTCGAACAGTTCGGCCGACTGCGGGCCGAGGCAGGCCACCACCTCGTCGGCAATGACCGGGCCGCGGCGGCTGTTCACCTGCCACTGGGTGCCGAGCTGACGCAGGCTGCGGGCATCGCCATGGATGAACTGCCCGCCGCGTTGGATGAACAGGGCGGCATAGCCCCGCGTCAGGCCGCCGGGGTTGTTGACGGTTTTCGGGTCCAGCCAGTGAATGCCGCCGATCACATCACCCTCGAGCTGTTGCTCCCGGGCTTGCAGTTGATCGCGTTCGAGAATCTCGTACTTCAGGTTGTAGCGGGCAAGACCGTGCAGGTCGGCCTTGGCCTGGGCGAACAGGGCAGGGTCGCGGTAAACCTCGATCCAGCCCTTGGCCTGCACCAGTGCGCCAAGGCCTGCGGCGTCGATCAGGGCGTCGTGCTCTTCGACGCAGCGTTGCACCAGCGGCAGCATATCGGCGGCGGCACTGGCCAGGCGCCCAGGCGCGGACTGCTGCCAATAGCGCAGCAGCCAGGGGGCGGCCTTGGGCAGGTGCAGGAAGCTGTAGCGCACGTCGGGTTGGCGGTTAAGTCCGTAGCGCAGCAAGGCGCTCAGGTTGCGTGGAAACGCGTAGGGGATGACGCTGGAGCGCTCGATCAACCCGGCGTTGCCATGGCTGGTGCCGCTGCCCGGCTCGTCGCGGTCGATCAGGATGACCTGCCGGCCTCGTGCCTGAAGGTGCAGGGCGGTACTGACGCCGACGATACCGGCGCCCAGAACGATGGTTTGGCAATGCATGGAGCGTATCCTTCGGTCAGTTCAGGTGGCGGCCCAGGCGGGCTTCCAGGTGTTTCAGGGCTCGGCGGACGATCTCCACGATCACCAGGTAGAGCACTGCGGCCCACAGGTAGATCTGGAAGTCGAAGCTGCGCGAGAACGCCAGCTTGGTCACGCCCATCAAGTCATAGATGGTCACCAGCGAGGCGATGGCGCTGGCCTTGATCATCAGGATCAGTTCGTTGCCCAACGGGCCGATGGCCACCAGCAGCGATTGCGGCAGGATCACCTTGAAGAAGGTGGTCGAGCGCTTGAGGCTCAAGGCCCGCGCCGCTTCGTATTGACCGGGGGCCACGGCCATCAGGCTGCCGCGGAAGATCTCCGCCTGATAGGCGGCGGTGTTCAAGGTGAAGGCCAGCAGCGTGCAGTACCAGGCTTCGCGGAAGAACCACCACAGGCCCATGTCCTGCCAGAAGCCCTTGAGCGAGCCCAGGCCGTAGTACAGCAAGAACAGCTGCGCGAGCAGGGGCGAGCCGCGGAAGAAGTACACGTAGCCCGCCGAAAGGCGCTGCAGCACACGGCTTTGGGACATGCGCGCCAGGGCCAGCAGCAGCCCGAGCACCGCGCCCAGGCTGAAGGAGATCGCCACCAGCTTGGCGGTCACCAGCAGGCCGTCGATGAAGCGCGCGCCGTAGCGTTCGAGCAGATCGGGGTCGAGCACCATGGCCAGCAGTTGTTCGAAGCTCATGCCCGGGCTCCTTGCAGGTGACGGTTGCAGCGTCGTTCGATGAAGGCAAAGACCCGCCCCGACAGTGCCGAGAACAGCAGGTAGCCCAGGCAGGCGACGCCATAGAAGAACATCGGTTCCTTGGTGACGCTGACCGCCAGGTTGGTCTGGCGCATCAGGTCGACCAGCGAGATGGTCGACACCAGCGAGGTGTCCTTGAGCAGGGACAGCCAGTTGTTCGACAGCCCAGGCAGGGCGATGCGGGTCAGTTGTGGCAGCACCACCTTGAAGAATCCGGTGCGTTTGCTCAGCCCCAGGGCCGAACAGGCCTCCAGCTGGCCTTTGGGCAGCGTCTTGAAGGCGGCCAGCCAGATTTCGCTGGAAAACGCGGCGAACACCAGGCTGAAGGCGATCATCGCGGCGAGGAAGGTGTTGATCAGCACCTCGCCTTCATAGCCCATCGCCGCCAGCAGCTTCTGTGCGGCGATCTGGCAGCCGTAATAGATGATCAGCAGTGTCAGCAGCTCCGGTAGGCCGCGAAACACGGTGGAGAAACTGGTGGCCCAGGCGCGTGCGGCGCGCTTGCGCGAGCGCGCGGCGAGGGCCACGAGCAGGCCCAGGGGCAGACCGATGGGCAGGCAGGCCAGGGCCAGCGACAGGGTCACCAGGGCGCCGGCGAGCAGCGCCTGGCCCCAGCCACCGCTGGCGAACGACAGCAAAGACAGTTGATCGAGCATGGAGGAGACTCCTCAGCGACATCGATATCGAAAGGCAACAGTGACCCTGTGGGAGCGGGCTTGCCCGCGAATAGGTCGGCGAGTCCACAGCCGTATCCGCAGGTAAACCCGTTCCCGCAGGCATCAGGTCAGTTGTAGATGTCGAAGGCGAAGTACTTGCTGGCGATCTTCTGGTAGGTGCCGTTGGCGACGATCTCGCCCAGTGCCTTGTTCAGGCGCTCGCGCAGGGCGTCGTCGTCCTTTCGCACGGCGATGGCAGCGTCGGCCTTGGTGCCGTTGACGTCACCCAGGACCTTGCAGCAGTCCTGGCCGTTCTTGTTCATCCACTCGTGCAGCGGGAACTTGTCGGCGATTACCCCGTCCAGGCGGCCGGCGGCCAAGTCGGCGTTGGCTTCGTCCATGGTCGGGTAGAGCTTCACGTCGGCGCCGGCCTTGGCGTAGACGTCTTCGGCGTAGATGGCCTGGGTGGAGGACGACTGGGCCCCGACGGTGTAGCCCTTGAAGTCGGCCTGGGCATCCTTGATCGGGCTGTCCTTGGCCACTGCGACGGTCAACGGGGTGCGGTAGTAGTGGTTGGTGAAGGCGATCTTCTTGCGTCGCTCCTCGGTGTCGATCATCGAGGCGACCACAGCGTCGTATTTGCGGGCCATCAGGGCCGGGATGATGCCTTCCCAGTCTTGAGCCACCAGGGTGCATTCGACTTTCATCTGCGCGCACAGGGCGTTGGTGATGTCGATGTCGAAGCCATGCAGCTTGTTATCGGCATCGACATAGTTGAAGGGCGGATAGGCGCCCTCGGTCGCGAAGCGCAGGGTCTCGGCGCTGGCCGCGCCAGTCAGCAACAGGGCGCACACACCCACCACGGACAGGGTCTTTTTCATCTAACACCTCTGGACTTTCACTCTTGCTATTGTTGTTTTCCCGTTGGCCACGAGGTGTAGCCGACGAATGCGTTATGTAGAGCGGCAGTTGCTTCCAAGCGTCTTTCAACATCAGGTCCCAGCTTCCTGCAGACCTCGTTGACCATCAGGTGCACCCACGACAGCATTGCCGAGGTGGACTCCCAGAAGAGGTTGAATTCGGTGGGGATGCGGAACACCTCGTCGGCGTTGGCATCGGCCCAGTCACAGAAGGTGTCGGTCACCAGGGTGACCGGGATGCCCGCTTCGCGTGCTTTGCTGCACAGCAGCAGGGCATGGCGGGAGTAACGGCGCGCCTCGAACACCACCAGGGCACTGTCTTGGGCAGGGCCCAGCAGCACATCGCCGAAATGCCCGGCGCTGCCGTCGACCAGTTGCACGCCATCGCGCAGGTATTGCAGCAAATGGCTCATGCACATGGCCACGCCGCGCTCGGTCTGGAAACCTGCGATGAACACGCGGCGCTTGCTCGCCAGGCGCTGGGCGACCTGTTGCCAGGCCTGGCTGCGGCGGTACTCATGCACGCGCACCAATGCAGCGATTTCAAGGTCCAGGCTGCCGGAGCTCTCGCTGTCGTCCTCGCCTTGGCGGTACTCTTGCAGGCGATCTCCCACCAGCCAGGGGCCATCCCCCAGGTCGTTCTGCAGGTCTTGCTTGAGCGCCTTGAGGTGGGCATAACCCAGGGAGCGACAGAAACGCCCGACACTGGATTCGCTGACGCCGAGCTTGGTCGCGATGCTGGCCGACGTCTGGAACGGCAACTCGTGCAGGTTGGCGAGCATGTAGCTGGCGATCTTGCGGCCCGAGGCTGCGGCGCTTTGCAGGCTGCTCTCCAGGCGTTGCTTGATCGGTTGGCTCATGGTCGACTCCGGGATGGGGTGAGGCTTGCGATAGAAAATGGATGTTTTCTGTCATCAAGTCAACAATTGACAGATAGCTGTCATTCGCGGGATAAGTTTTGCCATTGCTTGCGCTGTAGCCATTCCACGTCCAAGAAGTACAAGAACAGGAGCTCCAGATGTCCGCACCTTCCGTAAGCCCCGTCGTGCGCGTGCCTTTCGCCGAGCTGCAGGCGTTGTTGCAACGCATCCTGCAGCGTCACGGTTGTGCCGAGCCGGTCGCCGCGGCGCTGGCCTACAACTGCGCCAGCGCCCAGCGCGATGGCGCCCACAGCCACGGGGTGTTTCGTATTCCCGGTTATGTCTCGACCTTGGCCAGTGGCTGGGTCAACGGGCGCGCCGAGCCGCAGGTGAGCGATGTGGCCCCTGGCTATGTGCGGGTCGACGCCGGTGGCGGCTTTGCCCAGCCGGCGCTGGCCGCAGCGCGGCCTTTGCTGGTGGAAAAGGCGCGCAAGGCCGGCATCGCGGTACTGGCGATCCACAATTCGCATCACTTCGCAGCGCTCTGGCCGGACGTGGAACCGTTTGCCGATGAGGGCCTGGTGGCCTTGAGCGTGGTCAACAGCATGACCTGTGTGGTGCCCCATGGCGCACGCAAGCCTCTGTTTGGCACCAACCCGATCGCCTTTGCCGCGCCTTGCGCCGGGCACGATCCGATCGTCTTCGACATGGCCACCAGCGCCATGGCCCATGGCGATGTACAGATCGCAGCGCGGGCCGGCGAGCAACTGCCGCCGGGGATGGGTGTGGATGCCCAGGGCCAGCCAACATGCGACCCCAAGGCGATTCTCGAAGGGGGTGCGCTGCTACCGTTTGGCGGGCACAAGGGCTCGGCGCTGTCGATGATGGTCGAGTTGCTGGCAGCGGCGTTGACCGGTGGGCATTTCTCCTGGGAGTTCGACTGGTCCGGGCATCCGGGGGCGAAGACGCCTTGGACCGGGCAACTGATCATTGTCATCGACCCGACCAAGGCCGAAGGGCAACGCTTTGCCCAGCGCAGCCGAGCGCTGGTCGATCACATGCAGGAAGCGGGGCTGACGCGCATGCCAGGGGAGCGGCGCTACCGTGAGCGCGAGGTGGCGCAGCGTGAAGGGGTGGCGCTGACCGAGCAGGAGCTGCAGGGGCTCAAGGCTTTGGCGGACTGAGCGCGCCCGGGCCTGCCTTCGCGGATAGAACCGCCGCTTTCGCATGGTTTGCGCAGGCCCCTGTGGGAGCGGGTCTACCCGCGAAACGGGCAGCGCTGATGCCGGGTCAAAGGTGCGGTCCAGAGCTCCGTGCAAGGCTGCATTGAACACCTTGCACATCAGTGATGTTCCTCACGCCTCACTGAGGGTATTCTCGGGGCAGCATTTCCCGAACTGTCCTGATCCAAGGAGCTGTGCGCTGTGTTCAAACATGTCGATGCCTATGCCGGCGACCCGATTCTCTCGCTGATGGAGACCTTCAAGGCCGACCCCCGTGCGGACAAGGTCAACCTGAGTATCGGCCTGTACTACGATGAAGCCGGCGTGGTGCCGCAACTGGCGGCAGTGGGCGAGGTGGAAAAGCGCCTGGCCGACCAGCCCCACGAAGCCTCGCTGTACCTGCCGATGGAAGGCTTGGCCAGCTATCGCCAGGCGATTCAGGCGCTGCTGTTCGGTGCCGATCATCCGGCCGTGACCGGCGGGCGCGTGGCCACCGTACAGACCGTCGGCGGCTCCGGCGCCCTGAAAGTCGGCGCCGACTTCCTCAAGCGCTACTTCCCGCAGTCCGAGGTCTGGGTGAGCAACCCGACCTGGGACAACCACCGCGCGATCTTCGAAGGCGCGGGCTTCAAGGTCCACACCTACCCGTACTTCGACCCGACCACCCGTGGCGTGGACTTCGCCGGCATGCTGGCATGCCTGCAAGGCCTGGCGCCCAACAGCATCGTCCTGCTGCACCCGTGCTGCCACAACCCCACCGGCGTCGACCTGGACCAGAACCAGTGGCAGCAAGTGGTGGAAGTGGTCAAGGCGCGTCAGCTGATTCCGTTCCTCGACATCGCCTACCAGGGCTTCGGCGAAGGCCTGGTGGAGGACGCCTACGCGATCCGCGAAATGGCCCGTGCTGGCGTGCCGTGCCTGGTCAGCAACTCGTTCTCCAAGATCTTCTCGCTGTACGGCGAGCGGGTAGGGGGCCTGTCGGTGGTCTGCGATGACGAAGCCACCACCGCAAGCGTGCTGGGCCAGCTCAAGGCCACCGTGCGCCGCAACTACTCCAGCCCGCCCTGCCATGGCGCGCAACTGGTGGCCGGCGTGCTGGGCGATGCCGAGCTCAACGCCCAATGGGTGGCTGAGGTCGAGGTGATGCGCAAGCGTATCCTCGACATGCGCCAGGGCCTGGTCGACCTACTGGGCGAATTGCTGCCGGGCCAGGACTTCCAGTTCTTCCTGCGCCAGCGCGGCATGTTCAGCTACACCGGTTTCAGCGTCGCCCAGGTGCGTCGCCTGCGTGACGAGTTCGGCGTCTACCTGATCGACAGTGGTCGGGTGTGCATGTCAGGCCTGCGTCCCGCTAACCTGCGTCGGGTGGCCGAGGCGTTTGCGGCTGTGCATTCGGCGTAACCGCTCGGGGCCGCAGCGCGGCCCTTTCTCATCACAAGGCCGCTTCCATCGATCCTGCTGCGCTTCGGTGCGTGCATGAGTCGTGGGAGCGGCTTTTTTTTGTCGTAGAAAGGGTCGTACGGTCGTTCCATTTTTCCAGGTGCAACTCGTTTGGTTTGATGGGTGCAGCCCGCTTACAGAAAATTCTGACGCTTTAGGTGCAACCGTCCGTAGGGCGGGGCTATGCAAGTGCAACCCAATCAGCGCACAATCGCGCCCCTCTTTTCGGTTGAGGTGTGCGAAGCCTTCTGTTTCGCCGCTCTCAGCCTGTTGCAGTCTTGCGAGTGGAGTTGCACCCGGAATGAATGAGCAGGCCCCAAGCGTTGAACAACGCTTCGAAGAATCGACCCCAGCCACCCTCGGCAGTTGGTCGCGACAAGACACCACCTGGATGCTGGGCCTGTTCGGCACGGCAATCGGCGCCGGAACCTTGTTCCTGCCGATCAATGCCGGCCTTGGCGGCTTCTGGCCGCTGCTTATCCTGGCCGTCCTGGCCTTCCCGATGACCTATTACGCTCACCGCGGGCTGACCCGATTCGTTCTTTCCGGGCGTAGCGGCGGCGACATCACCGAGGTGGTCGAAGAGCACTTCGGCATCAAGGCCGGCGCGCTGATCACCGTTCTGTACTTCTTCGCCATCTTCCCGATCCTGCTCATCTACAGCGTCGCCCTGACCAACACCGTCAGCAGCTTCATGGAGCATCAGCTGCACATGACTCCGCCACCGCGGGCGCTGCTGTCGTTCCTGCTGATCTTCGGCTTGCTGCTGATCGTGCGCTGCGGCGAACAGGCGACGGTCAAGGTCATGAGCCTGCTGGTCTATCCGTTCATCGTTGCCTTGGGGCTGCTGGCCCTGTACCTGGTACCGCACTGGAATGGCGGCATCCTCGACAGCGCAGGCCAACTGCCGTCGGGTTCGGCCTTCCTGCATACGATGTGGCTGGCGATCCCGGTGATGGTGTTCTCTTTCAACCATTCGCCGATCATTTCGGCCTTTGCGGTCGACCAGAAGCGCCGCTACGGCGAGCACGCCGACGAGCGCAGCGGGCAAATCCTGGCGCGCGCCCACCTACTGATGGTGGCGATGGTGCTGTTCTTCGTCTTCAGCTGCGTGCTGACCCTCAGCAGTACCCAGCTCGCCGAGGCCAAGGCGCAGAACCTGTCGATCCTGTCGTACCTGGCCAACCATTTCAGTAACCCGGCCATCGCCTTCGCCGCGCCGTTGATCGCTTTCATCGCCATCGCCAAATCCTTCCTGGGCCACTACATCGGCGCCAGCGAGGGCCTCAAGGGCATCATCGGCAAGGCTGGCCTGCGCCCGGGTGCCAAGGCCATGGATCGTGTGGTCGCTGCGCTGATGCTGGTAGTGTGCTGGGTTGTCGCGACCCTCAACCCAAGCATCCTGGGCATGATCGAGTCCCTTGGCGGCCCGATCATCGCCGCGCTGCTGTTCCTGATGCCGATGTACGCCATCCGCCGTGTACCGGCGATGCGCAAGTACAGTGGGGCGATGTCCAACGTCTTCGTCGTGGTGCTGGGCCTGGTGGCCATGTCCTCGGTGGTCTATTCGGTGGTCGATAGCCTGCTGGGCTGATCCGCCGACGTTGTATAAAGAGAAAGGCCCGGATGGTTTGTCGCCATTCGGGCCTTTTTATTGTCCACAAAAAAATCCTGGAATTAGAACAATTTAACTTTTCCGATAGGCACTTGCGCGCCTTCATGCTTAACTCAGTGTCCTTTTCAAAACCCCGCATAAGGATCTCGTCATGGCTCAAGTGACTCTCAAAGGCAACCCGGTACAGGTCAAAGGCAATCTGCCGCAGGTCGGCGCCCAGGCACCGGCGTTTTCCCTGGTCGGTGAAGGCCTGGCCGACACCTCGCTGCAGAACTTCGCTGGCAAGCGCAAGGTGCTGAACATCTTCCCGAGCGTCGACACCCCGACCTGCGCCACCTCCGTGCGCAAGTTCAATGCCCAGGCCAACGACGTGGCCAACACCGTGGTGCTGTGCATTTCGGCCGACCTGCCGTTCGCCCAGGCGCGTTTCTGCGGTGCCGAAGGCCTGGAGAACGTGAAGAACCTGTCGACCCTGCGTGGTCGCGAGTTCCTCGAAAACTACGGCGTGGCCATTGCCGACGGCCCGCTGGCCGGCCTGGCTGCCCGTGCTGTGGTGGTGCTGGATGAAAACGACAAGGTCCTGCACAGCGAGCTGGTTGGCGAAATCGCTGACGAGCCGAACTACGACGCGGCGCTGGCCGTGCTGAAGTAAAGAGGCTGGGGGCTGCGCCCCATCGGTCACACGTTGTAACGGCCTGGAGCGATCTCCAGGCCGTTTTCATTTAAAGTTCAGCATCTTGGCAACGTAAGCCGAAGGTAAATGCCTGGTAAAGGTCCTTTGCTAATACAGTGTCAGTGCTTATCGTTCATCCTCCCCAGTCGTCATTTCCTGAACAAGGTTCGTTCAACCCATGCAATCTTCCGTTTCTCGTTCCCCGCGTCGCTGGCTTGTCGGCCTGCTGATCCTGCTGCTGGTGGCCCTCCTGGCCTGGTGGCTGTGGCCTGCAGCCACGCCTGATACGGCGAAGCCTGGCGGTCGACCCGGCAAAGGCATGGGCATGGGGATGGGAATGGGGCGTCCGGGCTTCGGTGGTTCCACCGATCCGGTACCGGTGCGCGTGGAGCCCGTGCATGTCGGCGATTTCCCGCTGTACTACAAGGCCTTGGGCACTGTGACGGCAACCAATACCGTCAACGTCCGCAGCCGGGTGGCCGGTGAACTGGTCAAGATCCACTTCAAGGAAGGCCAGCAGGTCAAGGCCGGCGATCTGCTCGCTGAAATCGACCCGCGCCCTTACCGCATCGCCCTGCAGCAGGCAGAAGGCACCCTGGCGCAGAACCAGGCCCAGCTGAAGAACGCCCAGGTCGATCTGGCCCGTTATAAAGGCCTGTATGCCGAAGACAGCATCGCAAAGCAGACCCTGGACACTGCCCAAGCCCAGGTCGCGCAGTTCCAGGGTTTGGTCAAGACCAACCAGGCGCAGGTCAACGATGCTCGCCTGAACCTGGACTTCACCCAGATCCGCGCACCCATCAGTGGCCGTGTAGGCCTGCGCCAGCTGGACTTGGGTAACCTGGTGGCCGCCAACGACACCACCGCCCTGGTGGTGATCACCCAGACCGAGCCGATCAGCGTGGCCTTTACCTTGCCGGAGACCGAGCTCTCCACGGTGCTCGAGCGCTACCGCAGCGGCGCGACCCTGCCGGTCGAGGCCTGGGACCGCAGCGACAGCAAGCTGCAGTCCACCGGTGTGCTGGGCAGTCTGGACAACCAGATCGACACCGCCACGGGCACCCTGAAGTTCAAGGCCCGCTTCGATAACAAGGACCAGGCCCTGTTCCCTAATCAGTTCGTCAACGTGCGCCTGCTGGCCGACACCCTCAAGCAGGTGCTGCTGGCCCCATCCGCAGCCATCCAGTTTGGCAATGACGGCACCTTCGCCTATGTGGTCAACGCCCAGAGCACGATCAACATCCGCAAGCTCAAGGTCGGCGCCAGCGACGGTGAACAGAGCGTGGTGCTCGAAGGCCTGGCCGCCGGTGATCGCCTGGTGCTCGAGGGCACCGACCGCTTGCGCGAAGGCAGCAAGGTGGAAGTCGTCGAGGACAGCTCCCAGGTCCCGACCACCCCCGGGCAGCATCTGCAAGGCCAGGACGCCAAGGGCTCGGCCCAGGCTGGTGAGTCGGGCAAGGCGGGCGCATGAACCTCTCGCGCCTGTTCATCCTCCGCCCGGTCGCCACCACGCTGAGCATGCTGGCCATCGTCCTGGCCGGCTTGATCGCTTACAAGCTGTTACCGGTCTCGGCCTTGCCTCAGGTCGATTACCCGACCATCCGGGTCATGACCCTGTACCCCGGCGCCAGCCCCCAGGTGATGACCAGCGCAGTCACCGCCCCCCTGGAGCGTCAGTTCGGTCAGATGCCAGGCCTGACCCAAATGGCCTCGACCAGCTCCGGCGGCGCTTCGGTGCTGACCCTGCGCTTCAACCTCGACATGAACATGGATGTCGCCGAGCAACAGGTCCAGGCGGCGATCAACGCGGCCACCAACCTATTGCCCAGCGATCTGCCGGCGCCACCGGTGTACAACAAGGTCAACCCGGCCGATACCCCGGTGCTGACCCTGGCCATTTCCTCCAAGACCATGCCGCTGCCCAAGCTCAACGACCTGGTCGATACCCGCGTGGCGCAGAAGATTGCCCAGATCAGCGGGGTGGGCATGGTCAGCATCGCCGGCGGCCAGCGTCAGGCGGTGCGTATCAAGGTCAATGTCGACGCCCTGGCGGCCAACGGCCTGAACCTGGACGATGTGCGCACCCTGATCGGCGCCTCCAACGTCAACCAGCCCAAGGGCAACTTCGACGGCCCGACGCGGGTGTCGATGCTCGACGCCAACGACCAACTGCGCTCACCCGAGGAATACGCCAACCTCATCCTGGCCTACAACAACGGCGCGCCCTTGCGCCTGAAAGATGTCGCCGAGATCGTCGACGGCGCCGAGAATGAACGCCTCGCAGCCTGGGCCAACGAGAACCAGGCGGTGCTGCTGAACATCCAGCGTCAGCCGGGTGCCAACGTCATCGAAGTGGTCGACCTGATCAAGGAAATGCTGCCCTCGATCACCGACAACCTGCCGGCCGGACTGGATGTCACCGTTCTCACCGACCGTACCCAGACCATTCGTGCCGCCGTCAAGGACGTGCAGCACGAACTGTTGATTGCCATTGCACTCGTGGTGATGGTCACGTTCGTGTTCCTGCGCCGTTTCAGCGCGACCCTTATCCCATCGATTGCCGTGCCGCTGTCGTTGATCGGCACCTTCGGCGTGATGTACCTGGCCGGTTTTTCGGTCAACAACCTCACGTTGATGGCCCTGACCATTGCCACGGGATTCGTGGTGGACGATGCGATCGTGATGCTGGAGAACATCTCCCGACATATCGAAGAGGGCGAGACGCCAATGCAGGCGGCGCTCAAAGGCGCCCGTCAGATCGGTTTCACCCTGGTCTCGCTGACGTTCTCGTTGATCGCGGTGTTGATCCCGCTGCTGTTCATGGCCGACGTGGTCGGCCGGCTGTTCCGCGAGTTCGCCATCACCTTGGCGGTGGCGATCCTGATTTCCCTGGTGGTGTCCCTGACCCTGACCCCGATGATGTGCGCGCGGCTGCTCAAGCGCGAGCCCAAGGAAGAAGAGCAGGGGCGCTTCTACCGTGCCAGCGGCGCCTGGATCGACTGGCTGATCGAACACTATGGCCGAGGCCTGCAATGGGTGCTCAGGCACCAGCCGCTGACCTTGCTGGTGGCGGTGGCGAGCCTGGTGCTGACGGTGTTGCTGTACGTCATCGTGCCCAAGGGGTTTTTCCCGGCGCAGGATACCGGCGTGATCCAAGGGATCTCCGAAGCGCCCCAGTCCACCTCGTTCGCCGCCATGAGCGAGCGCCAGCAGGCGCTGAGCCAGGTGATCCTCAAGGACCCGGCGGTCCAGAGCCTTTCGTCCTACATCGGCGTCGACGGTGACAATGCCACGCTCAACAGCGGTCGCTTGCTGATCAACCTCAAGCCACACGGCGAGCGGGATGTCACTGCCAGCGAGGTCATCGAGCGCCTGCAGCCGCAGGTCGACAAGCTGGTGGGGATCCGCCTGTTCATGCAGCCCGTACAGGACTTGAGCATCGAAGACCGGGTCAGCCGCACCCAGTACCAGTTCAGCCTCTCATCGCCCGACGCCGACCTGCTCGCCGAGTGGAGTGGCAAGTTGGTCCAGGCCCTGCAGCAGCGCCCGGAGCTGCAGGATGTGGCCAGCGACCTGCAGGACAAGGGCCTGCAGGTGTACCTGGTGATCGATCGCGACATGGCCAGCCGCCTGGGCATCAGCGTGGCGCAGATCACCAACGCGTTGTACGACGCCTTCGGTCAGCGGCAGATTTCCACCATCTATACCCAGGCCAGCCAGTACCGCGTCGTGTTGCAGTCGCAGGCCGCCTCAAGCATCGGCCCGCAGGCATTGGAGTCGATCCACGTCAAGGCGACCGACGGCGGCCAGGTACGCCTGTCGACCTTGGCAAGGATCGAGCAGCGCCAGGCGCAGCTGGCGATTTCCCATATCGGTCAGTTCCCGGCCGTGATGATGTCGTTCAACCTGGCCCATGGCGCATCCCTGGGCGAGGCAGTCAAGGTCATCGAACAGGTACAGCAGGAAATCGGCATGCCCCTGGGCGTTCAGACTCGCTTCCAGGGCGCCGCCGAAGCCTTCCAGGCGTCGTTGTCGAGCACGTTGCTGCTGATTCTCGCTGCGGTGGTCACCATGTACATCGTGCTGGGCGTGCTGTATGAGAGCTACATCCATCCGGTGACGATTCTCTCGACCCTGCCGTCGGCGGCGGTCGGTGCCTTGCTGGCCTTGATCCTGAGCGGCAACGACCTGGGGATGATCGCCATCATCGGCATCATCCTGCTGATCGGTATCGTCAAGAAGAACGCCATCATGATGATCGACTTCGCCCTGGAGGCCGAGCGCAACCAGGGCATGGCCCCGCGCGATGCCATCTACCAGGCGGCGCTGCTGCGTTTCCGGCCGATCCTGATGACCACCCTGGCGGCGCTGTTCGGTGCCGTGCCCTTGATGCTCGCCACCGGTTCCGGCGCCGAGCTGCGTCAGCCCCTGGGCCTGGTGATGGTGGGGGGGCTGTTGGTCAGCCAGGTGCTGACGCTGTTCACCACGCCGGTCATCTACCTGTATTTCGACCGTCTGGCCCGCCGCTTTGGCAAGCAGGGCTTGACGCAGGAGGCAGCATGATCGGCGTTAGGCCAGGCGATGCTCTTTCTCCTAGCGTGCAGCTTGCGGCTTGGAGCATCCAATGAACCTGTCCGGCCCGTTCATCCGCCGGCCTGTGGCGACCATGCTGCTGAGCCTGGCGATCATGCTCCTGGGGGGCGTGAGCTTCGGCCTGCTGCCGGTGTCTCCATTGCCGCAGATGGATTTTCCCGTGATCGTGGTCCAGGCCAACCTGCCGGGGGCCAGCCCCGAGGTGATGGCCGCCACCGTGGCCACGCCGCTGGAGCGCAAGCTTGGCAGCATCGCCGGGGTCACCACGCTGACCAGCAGCTCCAACCAGGGCTCGACCCGGGTGATCATCGGTTTTGACATGGGACGCGACATCGACGGTGCGGCGCGCGAGGTGCAGGCCGCGATCAACGCCACCCGCAACCTGCTGCCCAGCGGTATGCGCAGCATGCCCACCTACAAGAAGATCAATCCCTCCCAGGCACCGATCATGGTGCTGTCGTTGACCTCCGATGTCCTGTCCAAAGGCCAGCTCTACGACATGGCCGACACCATCCTGGCCCAGAGCCTGGCCCAGGTCAGCGGGGTAGGGGAAGTGCAGATCGGCGGCAGCTCGCTGCCGGCGGTGCGCATCTCGGTGGAGCCCCAGTTGCTCAACCAGTACGGCTTGTCCCTCGATGAAGTGCGCACCGCGGTGGCCGATGCCAACCAGCGCCGGCCCATGGGC
This sequence comes from Pseudomonas sp. PKS, assembly GCF_051913525.1. Classification (NCBI taxonomy): domain Bacteria; kingdom Pseudomonadati; phylum Pseudomonadota; class Gammaproteobacteria; order Pseudomonadales; family Pseudomonadaceae; genus Pseudomonas; species Pseudomonas sp. PKS. Next base: position 80,524 of record NZ_JBEGDO010000001.1, read on the forward strand.
TTCGTCGAAGATGCCGAGCGCAACTGGCAGGTGCGTGCCAACGACCAGCTGGAAACAGCCAAGGACTACGAGCCGCTGGTGATCCGCCAGCAGGACGGCGCGATCCTGCGCCTGTCCGATGTGGCGAGCATCACCGACGGCGTCGAGAACCGCTACAACAGTGGCTTCTTCAATGATCAGGCCGCGGTGCTGTTGGTGGTCAACCGCCAGACCGGCGCCAACATCATCCAGACCGTCGACGAGATCAAGGCGCAGTTGCCGGCCTTGCAGTCGCTGCTGCCGGCCAGCGTCAGGCTGAACGTGGCCATGGACCGTTCGCCGGTGATCAAGGCCACCTTGAAGGAGGCCGAGCACACCCTGCTGATCGCCGTGGTGCTGGTCATCCTGGTGGTGTACCTGTTCTTGGGCAATGTCCGTGCGTCGCTGATCCCCAGCCTGGCCGTGCCGGTGTCGCTGGTGGGCACCTTCGCGATCATGTACCTGTGCGGGTTCTCTTTGAACAACCTGTCGTTGATGGCGTTGATCCTTGCCACGGGGTTGGTGGTGGACGATGCCATCGTGGTACTGGAGAACATCTCCCGCCACATCGAGGATGGCCAGCCGCCGATGCGCGCGGCCTTCCTCGGCGCCAAGGAGGTGGGCTTCACCCTGCTGTCGATGAACGTCTCGCTGGTGGCGGTGTTCGTTTCCATCCTGTTCATGGGCGGCATCGTGCAGGGGCTGTTCCAGGAGTTTTCCATCACCCTGGCCGCGGCGATCCTGGTGTCGCTGCTGGTGTCGCTGACCCTCACCCCCATGCTCTGCTCGCGCTGGCTCAAACCCCACGCCCAGGAACAGAACCGCCTGCAGCGCTGGAGTGACCAGGTGCACCAACGCATGGTGGCGGCCTACGACCGCAGCCTGGGTTGGGCGCTGCGTCACAAGCGGCTCACGCTGATCAGCCTGCTGGTGACCATCGGTGTCAACATCGCCCTGTACGTGGTGGTGCCCAAGACGCTCATGCCCCAGCAGGACACCGGGCAGTTGCAGGGCTTCATCCGTGGCGATGATGGCCTGTCGTTCAGCGTGATGCAGCCGAAGATGGAAATCTACCGCCGCGCGTTGCTGGCCGACCCGGCGGTAGAGAGCGTGGCAGGCTTCATTGGCGGCAACAGCGGTACCAACAATGCCTTCGTGCTGGTGCGCCTAAAGCCCATCGGCGAGCGCAAGCTGTCGGCCCAGCAGGTGATCGAACGCCTGCGCAAGGAAATGCCCAAGGTGCCCGGGGGCCGGTTGTTCCTGATGGCCGACCAGGACTTGCAGCTGGGCGGAGGCGGGCGTGACCAGTCCACCTCGCAGTACCTCTATACCCTGCAAAGTGGCGACCTGAGCGCCTTGCGCGAGTGGTTCCCGAAGGTGGTCGCGGCCCTGCGTGCCTTGCCTGAGCTGACGGCCATCGATGCCCGTGACGGTGCCGGTACCCAGCAGGTGACGCTGGTGGTGGACCGCGACCAGGCCAAGCGCCTGGGGATCGACATGGACATGGTCACCACGGTGCTGAACAACGCCTACAGCCAGCGGCAGATCTCGACCATCTACGACAGCCTCAACCAGTACCAAGTGGTGCTGGAGATCAACCCCAGGTACGCCTGGGACCCGAGCACGCTGGAACAGGTCCAGGTGATCACCGCCGACGGTGCACGGGTGCCGCTGTCGAGTTTTGCCCGCTACGAGCACAGCCTGGCCAATGACCGTGTCAGCCACGAAGGGCAGTTCGCCTCCGAGGCCATCGCCTTCGACGTCGCCGAAGGCTACAGCCCAGACCAGGCCATGGCCGCGGTGGAGCGCACGGTGGCCAAGCTCGGCCTGCCGGAGGAAGTCATCGCCAAGCTTGGCGGCACCGCCGATGCCTTCGCCAAGACCACCCAGGGCCAGCCGCTGATGATCCTCGGCGCCTTGGTGCTGGTGTACCTGGTGCTGGGTATCCTCTATGAAAGCTACATCCATCCGCTGACCATTCTTTCCACCTTGCCGTCGGCCGGGGTCGGTGCCTTGCTGGCGCTGTACGCCACTGGGGGCGAGTTCAGCCTGATCTCGCTGTTGGGCCTGTTCCTGCTGATCGGGGTGGTGAAGAAGAACGCCATCTTGATGATCGACCTGGCCCTGCAACTGGAGCGCAACGATGGCCTGGGCCCGGAGGAGTCCATCCGCCGTGCGTGCCTGCTGCGCCTGCGCCCGATCCTGATGACCACGCTGGCCGCCATTCTCGGCGCATTGCCGTTGCTGCTAAGCCGTGCCGAGGGCGCCGAGATGCGTCAGCCCCTGGGCCTGACGATCATCGGTGGCCTGGTGTTCAGCCAGGTTCTGACCCTCTACACCACGCCTGTGGTCTACCTGTACCTCGACCGCCTGCGCCATCGGTTCAACCGCTGGCGTGGCGTGCGCACCGACGCCGCACTGGATACCCCGCTATGAACTTTGCCCAGACCCCACTTCATCACGCCCTGAAGCTGCTGACCCGTGGGCGCGGTTCGCGCCTGGTCGGCGCCGGGCTGTGCGTGGCGCTGCTCAGCGCCTGTACCCTGAGCCCGGACTACCACCGCCCGGAACTGGCCACGCCAGCGCAGTTCAAGCAGGCCGAGGGCTGGACCCAGGCCAACCCGTCCGATGCCATCGCCCGCGGCGCCTGGTGGGAGATTTACGGCGACGCAGGGCTCAATGCCCTGGTCGAGGAACTCAACCGCAACAACCAGACCGTTGCCCAATACGACGCCCAGTACCGCCAGGCCCAGGCCTTGGTGCGTAGCAGCCGGGGTGCGTTGTTCCCAAGCCTGGACCTTTCGGTGGGCAAGACCCGCTCGGCCCAGGGCACCGGCAGCAGCAGTTCGAGCCTGTCGAACAACAGCAGCGGCATCCGCAATACCTACAACGCCCAGCTTGGGGTGAGCTGGGAGGTCGACCTGTGGGGCAAGTTGCGCGAGACGCTCAATGCCAATGAGGCCAGTGCCCAGGCCAGTCTCGCGGACCTGGCGGCGATCCGCCTGAGCCTGCAGTCGGAGCTGGTGCAGAACTACCTGCAGCTGCGTGTGATCGACGAGCAGAAGCGCCTGCTGGAGGCCACCGTGGCCGCCTATGCACGTTCGCTGCGAATGAACGAAAACCAGTACCGCGCAGGGGTTGCGGGGCCCGATGCCGTGGCTCAGGCGCGCACCCAGCTCAAGAGCACCGAGGCTGACCTGATCGACCTGGCCTGGCAGCGCGCCCAGTACGAGAACGCCATTGCCGTGCTGCTGGGCAAGGCGCCGGCGGACTTCGCCCTGGCCGACAGCAAGCGCATTCCGGCCTTGCCGCAGATCCCGGTGTCGCTGCCTTCGCAATTGCTGGAGCGCCGCCCCGACATCGCCTCGGCCGAGCGCAACGTGATGGCCGCCAACGCCAACATCGGTGTGGCGCGCGCGGCGTACTTCCCGGACTTGAGCCTGAGCATGAGCGGTGGGTACTCCAGCAGCAGCTTCAGCAACTGGATCGAGCTGCCCAACCGCTACTGGTCGGTGGGGCCGTCACTGGCCATGACCCTGTTCGACGCCGGTCGGCGCAGTGCCGAGGTGGATCGCACCGTGGCGGTATACGACCAGACGGTGGCCCAGTACCGGCAAACCGTGCTCGATGGCTTCAAGGAGGTCGAGAACTATCTGGTGCAGCTCAAGGTGTATGGGGACGAGGCCGTGGTACGCCAGGAAGCGCTGGATGCTGCCCGTGAATCGCTACGCCTGACCGAAAACCAGTACCGTGCCGGGCTGATCGGCTACCTGGATGTGGTCAACGTCCAGACCACCGCACTCAGCAACGAGCGCAGTGTCCTGACCTTGCTTCAGGGCAGACTGGTCGCCAGCGTGCAGCTGATCGCCGCGTTGGGCGGCGGCTGGGATGCCCAGCAGGCGTTTGCCGAGGCGAACGCCCACTAGCGGCCGCTCAACGCCCCGCAGACTGGCAGGTGCAGCGTAAGCAAGCATCTTTTCCTGCTGGGCGTCACCTAGTGTTTCGGGCAGTTCTGCCCCGTTGGGCCGATGGATAAGCTTTTTCGAAGCTTGAGCGATCTCGCCCTGCATGCGCGTCAGAGCGCCCGCCAACAGCGGGCGGGCATGCAGGCACGCTCCTTCCATGCCATCCAGTAGTCTGCGCCGTTCCCGCGACATGCGGGAGGGCGCGCAGGAGCCCAACATGCCTGATTCATCCTCTACGTCCGTGGACACTCGCCGCGACCCCTTGTTTATTCCGCCGTCGCTGCCCAAAGGCGGCGGTACCGTCTCCATCGGTGGCGGCATGCTGTCCGTCGGCAGCGCCGATGGTGCGGCCGGCTGGTCGTTGCCGCTGCCCCTGCCCACCGGGCGCGAGCTGTCGCCGTCGTTGACACTGAACTACAGCTCCGGTGGCGGTAACGATGCGTTCGGAGCCGGCTGGAGTTGCCCGTTGCCTGTGGTGTCGCGCATGAGCCGTTTCGGCATCCCACGGTATACCGATGACGATCGCCTGGCCGGCCCAGACGGCGAGGAAATCCTGCGTGACAAAGCCGGTGTGCGTACCGAGACCACCTTGCCATTCTCCACTGTCATCGCTGAGCACACGGTCACGCCTTGGGTGTCGCGCAGCGGCGGACGCGGCGAGCGTCTTGAGCACTGGCGCTCCAACGCGAGCCCTGATTCACCGGGCTTTTGGCTCAACTTCCATGCCGACGGTAGCATCACCTTGTTCGGCTGGTCGGCCAGCGCCCGATTGAGCGACCCACAGAACCCTTCGCGGGTCGCCGGCTGGTACCCCGAAGAGTCAGTCAGCGCCAAGGGCGAGCACCTGGTCTACACCTATCGCTGCGAGGATGACGCTGGCTGCGACGCTCAGGAACTGGCTGCCCACCGGCAGGTGTCGAACCTGTATCTGGTCGGCGTGCATGCGCTGAACGCGACCCCGTCGGACGCGTTGCTGGTGCCTGAAGGCGCTTTCGACGCCGAGGACTTCATGAGCGTGATGCTGTTCGATTATGGCGAGCGCAATACGCCCGTGGATGTCCCCCCGCCGTTCGAGACGAACGCGCCCTGGCCGGTTCGCCAGGACCGCTACAGCTTCTGGCGCTGGGGCTTCAACACGCGCGTACGGCGTCTGTGCCGGGACGTATTGCTCTGGCACCGTACCGAAATGATGGCCGCAAAGGCGGATACGACCCCGGTGCTGGTCTCGCGCCTGCACCTTGTTCACGAACATTCGGCCGTGGCGACACTGCTGATGTCGGCCCAGCTGGTGGCCTATGAACCAGACGGTACGCCGGTGACCTTGCCACCGACGGAGTTTGAGCTGAGCCGGCCGGGGCGCAAGGCACCGGCCTGGGACGCGCTGCCTGAACTGGACGGCTTCAGCCCGCCTCGCTGGCAGATGGCCGACCTGCATGGCGAAGGCGTGCCAGGGCTGCTTTACCAGCACGAAGGTGCCTGGCACTACCGCGCGCCGCAGCGCGATGCCACGCAAGGAGCGGATGCCGTGACGTGGGGCGGGCCACAGGTACTACCCCAGGTTCCAACCATGGCGGCAGGCGTCTTGACCGACCTGAACGGTGATGGCCGGCCCGAGTGGCTGATCGCCCAGCCGGGCATGCATGGCAGCTTCACCCTTAGCCCGGACGGCCAGTGGAGTCGGTTCATTCCCCTCCAGGCGCTGCCCTCGGAATGGTTGAACCCCTGCGCCCAACACGTCGATCTGACGGGCGCCGGCTTGCTGGATGTCGCGTTGATCGGCCCGCGCAGCGTCCGGTTGTGGGCCAACGCTGCCGGTGAAGGCTGGCAACGGGCAAGCGAAACGCCTTACCTGGGGACGACGCCGTTACCCCTGGAAGGCGGTGAGCATCGGCTGGTGGCATTCGCTGATCCTGCCGGCAGTGGCCAGCAGCATCTGATGGAAATCACCGGGCAGGGCGTCACCTATTGGCCGTCGCTCGGCCATGGCCGCTTCGGTGAGCCGATCGACATCGGCGGCTTCGCCGTCGAGGGCTTCAGCGCTTCGCGGGTGTTTCTCGGTGATACCGATGGCAGCGGCACCACCGACATCCTGTACCGCGAAGCCGACCGTGTTCGGGTGTTCATCAGCCAGGCTGGCAACCGCTTCGTAGAGGCCGCGCCGGTGCCGGCACCGAAGGGGGTGGTGTTGGATGACACGTGCGTGCTGCAGGTGACGGACCTGCGCGGACAGGGCACGGCAGAGCTGGTGCTGACCGTACCGCACATGGCGCCACGGACCTGGACGTACCGCTTCAATGACCGCCGCCCGTGGTTGCTGGCGCAGGTCTGCACCAACACCGGCAGCCGTACCCAGTTCGACTACCGCAGCTCGGCCCAGGGCTGGCTGGATGAAAAAGCCGCCCTGACCGCACAAGGCAAGTCGGCGGTGAGCCTGTTGCCGTTTCCGGTACACATGCTCAGCCGAGTGACCATGATCGACGACATCAGCGGGCTGCGCACCGTCAGTGGCATGACCTACCTGCGCGGCATCTGGGACGGTATCGAGCGCGAGTTTCGCGGGTTTACCCGCCTGATCCAGACCGACACGCTGGTCGAGGCCCAGGGCACCGCGCCAGAGCGTTCGCCACCTGCACAGGTCCGCACCTGGTTCCTCAGTGGAATCGAAGCTCATGACGCGACCTTGGAGGACATATTTGCGGCGGCGGGCTCAGCAGAGTCTGATTTTGCCGTCAGCCCGTTGCGTATCACCCGGCTGCAAGCCGACCGCCAGGAGGTGCCCTACACGCCGGAGGGCGAAGTACGGCGTTGGCTGTTGCGCGCACTGAAGGGAATGCCCGTGCGCACGGAAACCTATGGCCTGGACGGCAGCGATCAGGCGTCCGTGCCCTACAGCATCACCCGCACGCGCTGGCAGATACGGGCCTACGAGACCGGCAACCCCGAAAAGCCTGCGGCACTGGTAACACCGGTGGAGCATTTGACATTGGCTACCGAGCGGATCGCTCAGGACCCGGTGGTCTCGCAGGTGGTCATCTTGGAGCAGGACCTTTATGGCAGCGTCCTGCAAAGCGTGGACATCCGCTACCCGCGACCGGATGCGGTCACGCCATCGCCTTACCCGGACACGTTGCCCGAAGGGCTGGAGGCCGCTTCTCGCGATGCGCAACAGGACGTGGTATGGCTGACGTTATCGCGTCAGCAAGTGTGCAACCTGCGGGAGGGGCCCGTTCATCTGACCGGCCTGAGCGAAGGGGGGCGTACTGACGTGCTGCAACTGGAGCCGGCACAGGTACCCGAGGGGGGCTTCACCGTAGAAAGTCTGCAGGCAGCGCGGGGGCCTCTTGCGCGCCTGGACGATGCCACGTTGAGTGAGTACCGACGTGTGCAATGGTGCGACGCCTCGGGTGAACGGGTCGACGTGCCGGTGCGTCAGGCGCTGGTGGCGTACACCGAAACGGCCATGTTGGAGCAGGTATCGCTGGCCGCTTTCGAAGACTACATCCCCCAGGCGGAGCTGGAGCGTCTGTTGAATCAGGGCGGTTATCACGCCAGTGAGTTGCTGGAGGACGGCAAGTGCGTCTACGTGGGTCACCATGGGCTGGCGCGCTATTGCGGCGCCGAAGGTTTCTACCGGCTGGTCGCTGAGCAGGACAGTGAAGTGACGGGGGAGGTGGTTGTGCAATGGACGGCTCATGGACTGGCCGTGCAGCAGGTGACAGACGCGGCCGGTTTGTGCAGTCGCTTCAGCCATGACTGGCGTTTCATGGCGGCGATGTCAGTCATCGATCCGAACGAGAATGTGCAATCGGTGGTGTTCGATGCGTTGGGACGGGTGGTCCAGAGCCGATTCCACGGCACGGAAAATGGCGAAAAGGCAGGCTACCACCCTACGCGGGCATTCGAGGTGCCGACATCGAGGGAGGCCATGCTGTCGCTCAAGGGCGGCGAAGTGCCTGTCCATACGGCCCACCTGTTGGTCACCGACAGTTGGATGCTCCCGGGCCGTGACGAGCAAGGGAAGCTTCAACCGGGGCGCGTCGGCGAACTGGCACTCAGGCGTTTTGCCCAGACGCATGGGCTTGAGATCGACCTGGACGAAGGGCGCGAGCCGCCGCACATCATCAGCCTGTTGACCGATCGCTACGACGGTGACCCGCAGCAGCAGGTGCGCCTGAACGTGACCTACAGCGACGGGGGCGGGCGTGCACTGCAAACGGCGGTCTTGCATGAGCCGGGAGATGCACTGGTCCGCACCTCCAAGGGCGAGCTGGAGATGGATGAGCATGGCAAGGCTGTCACGGCCCATGCCGCCATACGTTGGGCCGTGAGCGGAAAGACCGAGTACGACAACAAGGGACAACCGGTGCGAACCTGGCTGCCGTTCTACCTGAACGATTGGCGCCCGGTGAGCGACCCGCGCACGGGCGAGGGGCTCTACGCCGATACTCACCTGTACGATGCCACAGGGCGTGTCTGCCGGGTGATCACTGCCGCGGGCTACGAGCGACGCACGCAGTACTACCCCTGGTTCACGGTCTCGGAAGACGAAAACGATACCGCATGATCGAAGCCGCCGCGCAGGCCCCGGGCGGGTCTGTGCGGTGGCTTGGCGGGCCCGCTCCCATTCCCAAAAAGCCCGTGCGTTTCCCTAACGCTTGAGTACAATAATCAACTTTTCGGGCCCTTGTTCAGCCCCTTTGCTGGAATCCAAATGCTGATCGGTAGCTACTCCTCCGCGCTGGTGTTGATCTCGCTGTGCGTCGCCATCCTTGCCTCCTACACCGCCCTGGACCTCACTGGCCGGATCGCCACGGCCCAGGGGCGTGCGGCTTACCTGTGGATGGGGGGCGGGGCCTTTGCCCTGGGCATCGGTATCTGGTCGATGCATTTCATCGGCATGCTTGCCTTCAGCCTGCCGATCGAGCTGGGGTATGACTGGACGCTCACCGCGCTGTCGCTGCTGATCGCGGTCTTGTCGTCGGGCTTCGCCCTGTGGCTGGTCAGCCAGCCGAGCCTGCCGATGCTGCAGTTGGGGCTGGGTGCGCTGATCATGGGCGGTGGCATCGCCAGCATGCACTACACCGGCATGGCTGCACTGCAGATGACGCCGGGCATCGATTATGACCCGACCCTGTTCGGCGCCTCGCTGGCCATCGCGGTAGGGGCTTCGGCGGCGGCCCTGTGGATCGCGTTCCGGCTGCGTCGGCACACCCCCTATGTGCGTCATATCCGCGGGGCGGCGGCGGTGGTGATGGGGATAGCCATCGTCGGCATGCACTACACCGGCATGGCGGCGGCCAACTTCCCGGAGGGCAGCTTCTGCGGTGCTTTGGCCAACGGCCTGCGTGGCGACGGCCTGGATTCGGTCGTGTTGATCACCTCCCTGGCGGTCCTCGCCGTGGCGTTGGTCACGTCGGTACTCGATGCGCGCCTGGAGGCGCGCACCTCGGACCTCGCACGCTCCTTGACCCTGGCCAATCAGGAACTGACCCAGCTGGCCTTGCATGACACCCTCACAGGCCTGCCCAATCGCACCCTGCTGGCCGAGCGCATCGACCAGGCCATCAGCAAGGTGGCGGAGCAGGGCGGCTGCTTTGCCCTGATGTTCATCGACCTGGATGGTTTCAAGCCGGTCAACGATGCCTTCGGCCATCATGTCGGCGACCTGCTGCTCAAAGCGGTGGCGGCCCGTTTGCGGGGGCACCTGCACAGCCAAGACACCTTGGCGCGCATCGGGGGTGACGAGTTCGTCCTGCTGGTGGAGTTGCAGGAGCCGGCCGATGCCATGGAGGTGGCTGTCAAGCAGGTCAACCTGGTGGCCCGGCCCTACCGGGTGGCCGATCACGACCTGCAGCTCTCGGCGAGCGTGGGGATCGTGCTCTATCCGGGCAACGGGCTGGATCAGCACGAACTGCTGCGCAACGCCGACGCGGCCATGTATCACGCGAAAAGTGCCGGCAAGAACGGCTACAGCTTCTTCGACGTGTCGATGAACAGCAACGCACGCCAGCAACTGCAACTGCTCCAGGACCTGCGTGCTGCGCTGGAGCATGGCCAGTTCCGCCTGCATTACCAGCCAAAGTTCGATGCGCTCGCCCGCCAGCCGATCGGTGCCGAGGCGTTACTGCGTTGGGAGCACCCGCAGCACGGTTTGCTGTTGCCGGACCGGTTCATCGGCCTTGCCGAGAAGACCGGCCTGATCATTCCTATCGGCGAATGGGTGCTCGGCGAAGCCTGCCGGCAGATGCGCGAGTGGCTTGAACAGGGGCATGACGGCTGGCGTATCGCGGTGAATCTGTCGGCCATCCAGTTCTGTCATGCCGGCCTGGTGGACAGCGTGGCCCGGGCTTTGGCGAGCAACCGGCTGCCGGCCAACCGCCTGACGCTCGAGATCACCGAGACCACGGCCATGCGCGACGCCGACGCGAGCCTGACAGTGCTGCAGAAGCTTTCCGATATGGGCGTGGACCTGTCCATTGATGATTTCGGCACCGGTTATTCAAGCCTGATGTACTTGAAGCGCCTACCGGCCAACGAGCTGAAGATCGACCGAGGTTTTGTCCGCGACCTGGAGCAGGACAGCGATGATGCGGCGATCGTCTCGGCCATCGTCGCCCTGGGCCAGGCCCTTGGGCTGCGTATCGTGGCAGAAGGGGTGGAAACCAGCCGCCAGCAGGAATTCTTGACCCGTCTGGGGTGTGATTCGCTGCAAGGCTACCTGCTCGGCCAGCCCATGCCGGCCGATCAGTTCATGGAGGCTCTCAAGGCGGTGAAGCAGGCCGAGACGCTCTGACTACACCGCATCGCGCAGGGCACACGAGGGTTCGAACGCGTCCATCTCGGCCTCCACGGCCTCGATGATCCGCTCTACATCCGTGGCCGCCATGATGGCCGCGCAGGGGATGCCGGCGATCGCCAGCAATGTTTCGCCGGTGGCGCGGTCGAACAGCCGGGCGACCATGCTGCGCGGCGCATCCATGCTGGCTTCGAAGCCCAATGGATGGAAATGCCAGCGCATCACCTGGCAGGCGTTGGGGAACGTCATCTTGTTCATGCCAGCCTCCTTGTCCTGATCCTGGACGCGGTGATCGGCCGCTCATTCGGCCGGTAGGAACCTAACCATAGCACCTGTGACGAGAGTGTCTCGCGCCAAGCATGACAAATGTGCGGTTGCTTGATGTGGATCACAGCCATGGTCCGGGTGGCAAGTCACGGCCAAAGGCCAGGGCAAACGTTTTTCCTGGGCGATAGCGGCCGGTCGGGATGGTTCCGGGCGGCTGCCGGGGCAGGGTGCTTTTCTGACCAGTGGTGCAGTGCATCAGCCCAACAGGCCGGCGGCGATGTTGATGGTAAAGCCAAGGATTGCCGTGTTGTAGATGAAGCACACCAGCGAATGGGCCAGCACCACTCGGCGCATGCCGCGTCCGGCCACGCTGATGTCGGAGGTCTGCACGGCGACGCTCAGGGTGAAAGAGAAATAGAGAAAGTCCCAGTAGTCCGGTGCGCGCTCGCCGTCGGGAAAGCGCAGCGGCAGCGCGTGGGGATCACTGGTATAGAACAGGCGGGCGTAATGCAGGCTGAAGATGCAGCCGATCAGCAGCCAGGAGCCGGCCACCGTCAGACCCGTGTACAGGTAATGCAGGGCCTGGTCGTTCCCCTGCAGGCCGCGGCTGGCGGCCAGTTGCAACGTGACTGCCGCGAGGCTGGCAATGGCCGCGAAACAAACGGCGAACAGCACCAGGCCTGCGTTCTCGTCCTCCACGCGGGCTACCTTGCGCACGGTGTCGGCGTTGGCGCGCCAGGTCAGCCAGAACACCAGCACCAGGTACAGCCAGACGCCCAGGTTCCAGCCGGCGAGGATGCGTTGGACGGTATCGTCGGTGGGAATCAGCCAGGCGCCGGCCAGGCCTGCCAGGATGGCGATACTAAGGCGAGGGTGGGTGTGGGTGAGGCGGTGGAAAGCCATGTGGTTTCGTCAGTGATAGGAGCAATGGCTGACACTCTAGTTCAGCCTGGCCTGCCATCCAACCCAGGCGCCGGCACAGTGCGGCTTGCGGGGTTCGAACAGGCGGAGGTAATGGGGTACCATCCCCCCCCCGTGCCAGCGGCGAACGCCTTATATATCAGGATGATGGCACGGTTTAGGGGCGCAATGACCGCCTTGTTTTGTTGTCGATATGACTTGCCATCAAGTCTGAAAGACCCGCTTCAGGATTCATGTTTTGTCCGATTTCTTGCATAACCCACTGTTGCAATACCTGGCTCGTCTGGCGCCTTCCAGCCAGCTGACCATGCGCTACATCCTCCAGGACGCCGCCGACCGCCTGGGGTTTGTCGACTGTGACATCGCCGACGTGCCCTGGCACAAGCTCGAGCCAGGCCATGTGGTTGCCTTGGTGGCAGCGCTGCGTACCGATGGCTATGCCCCCAACACGTCGTCGCTGTATGTCAATGCCGTACGCGGGGTGATGAACGAGGCGTGGCGCCAGGGGCTGATCGACCATGAAAAGTTGTTGCACATTCGCGAGGTCAAGCCGGCAGGCGGCAGCAGGTTGCCGGCAGGGCGCAACTTAAGGCGCAGCCTGATTCGCGAGTTGATGGACGTCTGCGCCGCCGACCCGCGCCCTCAGGGCGTGCGCGATGCGGCGATCATCGCACTGCTGTACGGCACCGGCATGCGCAAGTCCGAGTCGGTGGACATCGATCTGGACCAAGTGGACTTCCAGGCCCGTAGCTTGCAGGTGGTGGGCAAGGGCAATCGCCAGTTGATCAAGTACGCCCCTGTCTGGGCTTTCGAGAAACTGCAGGCCTGGCTGGATCTTCGACGCCAGCATTTGCCGGAAGGAGAGGCCGATGATGGATTCCTGTTCAACCGCATCCGCCGTGGCAACCACATCACACGGGCGCGCATCACCAAGCACGCCATCTACTACATCGCCCGCCAGCGTGGGGCTCAGGTGGGGGTCAAGATCATGCCCCATGATTTTCGCCGGGCGTTCATCACCCGGGTGATCGAGGAGCATGACCTGTCCATCGCCCAGAAGCTCGCGCACCATGCCAACATCCAGACCACTGCCAACTATGACCGGCGTGACGACAACGAGCGGCGGCGGGCGGTGGATCGGTTCGACTACTGACCAGGTGCGCGCAGCGCCCCCACCGCTAGTGAATACTCGAAGCCAGCTCGAAGATCGGCATGTACATGAGGATCACGATCAGCCCGATCAACAGGCCGATGAAGGTCATCAGCAGCGGCTCGAACAAGCGCACGAACCATTCCACCCAACGGCCGATTTCCTGGTCGTGAAAGTCGGCACAGCGCTCGAGCATTTCCCCCAGGTTCCCCGACTGCTCGCCGGCCCGCAGCAAGCGCAGGGACACCGGTGTCACCAACTGGCCCAACTCCAGCGCATCGGACAGCGGCAAACCTTCCCCCACCCTTCGGCTGGCCTGCTCCAGGCCTTGCGCCGAGGCGCTGCCCAGCAGGCCGCGGGCCATGCCCATCGCGGTGAGGATGGGGATACCGCCTTGCAAGAGGATGCCAAGCGAGCGGTAAAAGCGCGCCAACTCATACATCACCAGGCGTTGATGCAGCGCGGGCCAGCGGCGTAGCTGGCGACTGGCCCAGCGGCGCAGGGCGGGGTTGCGACGCATCAAGGCCAAGCTGCAAAGGCTGCCCAGTGCCGCCAATGCCAGGGGCAGCTGCTGCGCGTGGAGGAACAGGCCAATCTTCATCAATACCTGTGAAAGCCACGGCAGCTCGTTGCCCATGCCTTCGAACACCAGGCTGAAGCGCGGCACCACGTAGCCCAACAAGAACAGCACCACGCCACCCCCCACCAGCAACAGCAGCAGAGGGTAGACGGAGGCACCGACCAGTTTCTGTCGGACCACGTCCAGGCGTTGTCGGTAGCTGATATAACGGCCCAAGGCATCCCCCAGGGCGCCGGTACGCTCGCTCGATTGCACCAAGGCCACGTAAAGCGCCGGGAACACCCGTGGCTGCTCGCCAAGGGCCTGGGACAGCGAGCGGCCTTCGTAGAGTTGGCGCACCAGCGCCTCCAGCACCTTGCGCGAGGAGGCGTTGGGCGCTTTTTCGGCCAGGCTCTCGAGGGCATCGATCAGGGGTAGGCCCGCGCTGAGCAACGTGCCCAATTCCTGACTGAAAAGCACCAGGTCGAACACCGGCGCGCGGCGCAAAGCCAGGACGCGCAAGGCGCTGCCCTGGCCGCGAATGCTCACGACCCGCAGCCCCTGGTTCTCGGCTTGTCGCCGCGCGTGCTCGACATCCTCGGCCTCGACCTGCAACTGGACGATGCCTTGCTGACCCAGGGCCTTGAGGCTGTAGCGCATGGCCGTTCTCCTCATTGCCAGCTGGTGATTTCGGCATTTTCCCCGTCTCCGCCGGGCTGGCCGTCCTTGCCCATCGAGAGCAGGTCGTACTCGCCGCCATTCTCACCGGGCTGGCGGTAGATATAGGCGCGGCCCCAAGGGTCCTGTGGCACGGCCTTTTGCAAGTACGGACCGGACCATCGCTGCTCACCGCTGGGGGCCGCCACCAAGGCTTGAAGGCCCTGCTCGCTGCTGGGGTAATGACCGACCTCCAGGCGATACAGGTCAAGGGCCTTGCCCAGGCCCTCTATCTGCGCTCGCGCCACTTTTGCCTCCGAGCGGCCGAGCTGGCTGAAGTACTTGGGCGCTACGATGCCGGCCAACAGGCCAAGCACCACCAGAACCACCAACAGTTCGAGCAGGGTGAAGCCACGCTGGGTGATGGATCTGCGTTGCATGGTGAAATCCTCCAGTGCGTTCGGGCAGGTTTGCCTTGCCATGCAACAGCCGTGCACGTCTGGCTCGGGGCCTTGCGCCATGGGGCGCTGCAAGCGGCACAGTGCTTGCGTCGTAGCTGAAGACCTCGGGTTTTCCGGGGCATTTCCCCCACATCGGGGGCCACGACGGGGAGGCAGCCGACATGCGTGGAATCATCCTGGGACTGATCTGGCTCGCGGCAGGTGCCGCAGAGGCCGACATGTACATCTCCATCGATGCCAAGGGCGGCTATGTGCTGTCCAACGTGCACCGGCCAGGACGGCATTACGAACGGGTCATCAGTGAGCCGGTGGCCCATGCCGGGCCGACAGATGCCCAGTTGATCACCGGCCGACCCTACGCCGAGCTGGTGGCCAAGGCGGCCCAAGCCCACGGTGTTCCCCAGGCGCTGCTGCACGCGCTGATCAAAGCCGAGTCCGGCTACAACCCCAAGGCGCGCTCGCCCCGGGGCGCGGCCGGCCTGATGCAACTGATGCCTGACACGGCAAAGGAGATGGGGGTCAAGGACGTGCTGGACCCCGCGTCCAACCTGCAAGGGGGGGCGCGCTATCTCAAGCGCATGCTGACGCTGTTCGACAACGACATCACCTTGGCGGTGGCAGCGTACAACGCCGGGCCCGATGCGGTGATCAGCCGCGGGGGCGTGGTCCCTCCCTTCGCCGAGACGCGCCGTTACGTACCTAATGTGCTGCGGGACTACCGCAAGTTGCAGGGGCTGGCCGACGATGCGCCGTTGTAGTCGCCGCCGAGATGTCGCAGATCAATGTCGCGCAGGGTGTGCCCACTTCCCCAACTCTGGGCTATAACCTTTTGAAGGTGCCCAGCCGTTGGAGTCGACCATGGACCTCGCCCCGCGTTCCGCCACACTCGAAGTGCCCGTTGGCGGCGATAGCAGCGTGGCCCGCAAGCCGTTCGACCTGCTGCGCTGGTATGCCTGGGTAAGCTTGGCGATCATTGTCTCGATCGCCGTTGGGCTGGGGCTGATCTCCAGCCGCTTCATCATCAACGAGAGCGTCGAACGCGACGCCTTGCTCTCGGCGCAGTTCATCCAGGCCATTGCCGACGCCGAAGTGCGTCATGTGTCGATCCCCAATGTGCGCACCATGGGCGAGCTGCTCGATCCGCGCACCGACCAGGCCATGCCAGACGTTGACCCCGATGCCCGGCGCCGGGCTCGAGGCGAGTTCCTCGACCATATCGCCCATCTGCCCGACATACTGCTGGCCAATATCTATGCGCCGGACCGGACGGTGATCTGGTCGAGCAACCCGGCACTGACCGGGAAGTCGATCGAGTCCGACGAGGATCTGGAGCAGGCCTTCGAATACAAGATGCAGGTGTCGGCCAGCTATCACGACTTCGAGGACGCGCGCAGCGAACAGAAATTCGTGACCCCGCCCCGACAGCTTTTTATCGAGAACTACATTCCCCTGTTCGACGCCGATGGCGAACGGGTCACCGCCATGGTGGAGATCTACAAGGAGCCCCATGACCTGATCGTGCGCATCGAGCATGGCCTGCTACTGATCTGGCTGGCCATCGCTATCGGTGCGAGCCTGGTCTACTTCGGCCTGTACGGCATCATGCGACGCGCGGCGCGGGTGATGGCAGTACAACAGAAGCGGCTGATCAGCAACGAGACCTATGTGGCGCTGGGGGAGATGTCCTCGGCGGTCGCCCACAGCCTGCGCAACCCCTTGGCCAGTATCCGTTCCAGTGCCGAGCTGGCCCAGGCATTCGATGAAGGGCCGGCGCAGAAAAACATCAATGACATCATCAGCCAGGTGGACCGCATGTCCCAATGGGTTCGCCAGCTCTTGCAGTCACTGCGTCCGCTCAATGATGACGCGGTGCCGGTGGACCTGTCCCAAGTGCTGCAGGAGAGCCTGCAAGCGTTTGCCGTGCCGCTGGCGCGCAGCGGCGTGAACCTGGACGTCAAGCCGCTGCCCTCGGTACAGGTGGTGGGCCATCCGGTGTTGCTCGGGCAGATCTTCAACAGTTTGATCGCCAATGCGCTGGAGTCCATGGAGCAGGGTGGGCAGTTGCGGGTGGAAGTGGTACGTCGGGATCGACGCAGCCTGACATTGCGCCTGTCGGACACCGGGCGGGGCATGAGCGATCAGCAGCAACGCATGGCTTTTCGCCCGTTCTTCACTACCAAGCAGGGCGGCTTGGGGGTTGGCCTGGTGTTGGTCAAGCGGATCATGGAGCGTTTCGCAGGCTCGGTTCGGTTGAGCAGCCGGGAGGGCCAAGGCACCAGCGTTTCGCTGAATTTCCGCTTGGTTAAATCTTGATGCTTTACATTGCAAGTGCTTCTTATCTAGCTGTTTTTAAAGGAAATATTTCTAATGTGGGTAGTGTTACCCATTAGTGGGGAATGCATCTCGAATTTGTCTTTGAATATGCTCATAAGGCATTGAATTTAATGAATATTTGTTGTTCTGGTGTAAATGGCTGGGTTCTTGCAGCACGATGACAGCGACCAATGGCAGCGGCAAAAGGTCAGGCAAAGTGCTATCACGTTGATACAGGCAGTAGCACAGTCCTGATACTCCGTCCCCCGAAGCCTTCGAACGGGAACGATGCGATGCAGATGCTGGAACACGATCTTCCGGACAAGACTGCCAGCCCCTCCAATGGGCTCGCTGCGCCCCTGCGCGAATTCAACCTGCTGCGCTGGTTCTCGGTCATCAGCTTGCTGATCATTGCGGCGGTGGCCGGCGCACTGGGTTACTTCTCGACCCGCTTCGTGGTGCGCGACAGCGTCGAGCGCGATGCAATGCTCACCGCCCAGTTCATCCAGGCCATGGCCCAGGCCGAGGTTCGCCATTCGCAACTGCCCCCGGGCACCACCATGGGCGAGCTCCTCGATCAGCGCCTGGACAATCAGCATTTGCAGATCCCCCCGGCCCTGGTGCAATCGACCCGCGGCGAGTTCCTCGATCACGTGGCGCACCTTCCAGACATCCTGCTGGCCAATGTCTACGCCCATGACCGCACGATTGTCTGGTCCACCAATCCACAATTGCTGGGCAAGCGCATTGCTGAAGATGACGACCTGGACGAGGCCTTCCACTCGCGCAAGCCGGTCTCAGCGAGCTACCACAAGGCCGAGGATGACCGGGAAGAGCAGAAATTCCAGCGCGAACCGCGCTACCTATTCATCGAGAACTACATTCCGCTGTTCGACAGCCAGGGTGAGCAAGTGCTGTCGATGGTCGAAATCTACAAGGAGCCCCAGGACCTGGTGCGGCGCATCCAGCGCGGCTATGTGCTCATCTGGTGCTCGACCCTGGTGGGTGGGGCGCTGATCTATTTCGGCCTGTTCTGGATCGTGCGTCGGGCCGCAGGGTTGCTGCATCACCAGCAAGATCGCCTGGTGGCCAGCGAGACCTACGTGGCGCTGGGCGAGATGTCCTCGGCCGTGGCCCACAGCCTGCGCAACCCGTTGGCCAACATCCGCTCCAGCGCAGAGCTTGCCCAGGAGATCGCAAGCGATCCGGCGCGCAAGAACATTGCCGACATCATCAGCCAGGTCGACCGGATGTCACGCTGGGTGCGTGACTTGCTGGTGTCGTTGCGACCGACCAGTGACGAAGCCGAAGCGGTGGATCTGGTGGTGGCTATCGAAGATACCCGGCTGGCATTCCTGCAGCAGATCGAGCGCAACGGCGTGCAGTTCAGCTTCGAGGGACCGGCCCAGCAGTGGGTGGCCAGCCAACCGCTGCAGTTGACCCAGATTCTCAACAGCCTGTTCGCCAATGCCTTGGAGGCCATGCCCAAGGGCGGCCTGCTGTGCGCCGAGGTCAGTTGCCTGGAAGGGCAACAGGTGCGCCTGGTGCTCAGCGATACCGGCAAGGGCATGAGCCAGCAACAGGAGCGGATGGTGTTCAAGCCGTTCTTCACCACCAAACAGGGCGGACTCGGTGTGGGCCTGGCCCTGGTCAAGCGCATCATGGAACGCTTTGGTGGCTCGGTCAGCCTGACCAGCCGCGAAGAGGAAGGAACCCGCGTGAGTCTTGTATTCAATATTGCAGCGGGAGGGGACCATGGGGCCCAGCATTCTGGTGGTCGAGGATGACGAGATCCTCGCGGACAACATACGTACCTACCTCGGGTTGAAGGGGTTCGAAGTCACGGTCTGCCATAGCGCGGAGCTTGCATTGGAGCAGATCAAGCAAGGCTTGCCCGATGCCGTGCTGACCGACAACTCCCTGCCGGGCATGAACGGCCATGAGCTGTTGCGCGCACTGATCACCCAGGCGCCGGAGCTCAAGGTGATCATGATGACCGGATACGGCAACGTCGAAGACGCCGTGCTGGCGATGAAGGAAGGCGCGTTTCATTACCTGACCAAGCCGGTGGTG
The DNA here is from genome assembly GCF_051913525.1 of Pseudomonas sp. PKS. Taxonomy (NCBI): domain Bacteria; kingdom Pseudomonadati; phylum Pseudomonadota; class Gammaproteobacteria; order Pseudomonadales; family Pseudomonadaceae; genus Pseudomonas; species Pseudomonas sp. PKS. The sequence goes on from NZ_JBEGDO010000001.1 coordinate 99,704, forward strand.
CTGGCCGAGCTCAAGCTGATGCTCGATAAAGCCCTGGCGGCCGAGCGCATGGAGCGCACCTTGTCGTTCTATCAGGAGCGAGAGGCGCAGAAGTCTGGCTTGCAGGCGCTGATCGGTGAATCTTCGGCGATGCTGAATCTCAAGCACACCCTGCGCCAGTTGCTCGATGCCGAGCAGCGCATGGCCAGCGACGACCTGCCGCCGGTGCTGATCGAAGGGGAAACGGGCACCGGCAAGGAGCTGGTGGCGCGCGCCCTGCATTTTGATGGCTCGCGCAGCAAGGGGCCTTTCATTGAGTTCAACTGTGCCTCGATCCCGGCCAACTTGCTGGAGGCCGAACTGTTCGGTCATGAGAAGGGCGCCTTCACCGACGCCAAGGAGCGTCGTGTGGGCCTGGTCGAGGCCGCCGATGGCGGGACGCTGTTCCTTGATGAAATCGGCGAAATGGACCTGGTGCTGCAGGCCAAGCTGCTCAAGCTGCTGGAGGATCGCAGCATCCGCCGGATCGGGGCGGTCAAGGAGCGCAAGGTGGACCTGCGGGTCATCAGCGCCACCAACTGCAACTTGGAGCAGATGGTGCAGCAGGGCAAGTTTCGACGTGATCTGTTCTTCCGCCTGCGCATCATTGCGCTGAAGGTGCCGCGGCTCTATGCGCGCGGCCAGGACATCCTGCTGCTGGCCAAACACTTCCTGGCTCACCATGGGCGCCGATATGGCAAGCCCCACCTGCGCTTTTCCGCTGAAGCCGAGGCGCTGATGCTGGGCTACAGCTGGCCAGGCAATGTGCGGGAACTGCGCAATATGCTCGAGCAGACGGTCCTGCTGGCGCCCAATGATGTCGTGGCCGCGCACCAACTGAACCTGTGCATGACCCTGGTCGACGAGCCCATGAGCCTGCCCACTCCGGTGGCCTTCGAGCCGCCTCGGCATGAGCCGGAGCCTGGGACCAGCCTGCCGGAGATGGAGCGCGACCTGGTGTGCCGGACCTTGGACCGCACGGACTGGAACGTTACCAAGTCGGCGCGCCTACTGGGCCTCTCGCGGGACATGTTGCGCTATCGCATCGAGAAACTGGGGCTGACCCGGCCCGACAAGCGACAGTGGTGAGCCTGGGGGCGCTGTGCACCCATCGCCTGCTACACCAGCCTCCCACGCGTAGCGGGCAATCCGTTGTGGGAGCCGGCGTAGCCTGCGATGGGGTGCACAGCAGACCCAGGATCGTCAGGGCTGCCCCTGGCCGCGAGTGCCTCCATCGCCATGCCCGCGCATCCCTTCGGAACCCCCTGCGTCCATTCCCGGTAGGTTGCGATCATCGTTCTGGTCGACGGGCGGGCTGTCCGGATCGTTCCCCTGGATACGCGGGTCGGTAGCGCGGGGTACGGGCTTCTCGATTGGATTGAGGGTGCTGTCGGCGCCCGGCTTGGGCGCGGTGTTGTGCGGATCGTCCGGGTGGGTCGGGCCGGTGCCCACCGCCAGGGCCAGGGGAGAGGCCAGCAGGGCGGCGAGCAGCCAAGTGCGCGATTGATTCATCAGGGGCTCCTTGCGGGTAAAGGCGTGTTGCCTATACCTGGGTTGGGCCGCAACCCGAAATGCAAGGTGCCACCACGGCGACGAATGGTTAGACCACCAGCGACAACAGCATGATGAAGATGATGCCTACCACCGACAGGATGGTTTCCATCATGCTCCAGGTCTTGAACGTCTCGGCCACGGTCATGTTGAAGTACTGCTTGACCAGCCAGAAACCGGCGTCGTTGACGTGGGACAGAATCAACGAACCTGCGCCGGTGGCCAGCACCAGCAGTTCGCGGTTTACGCCTGGGACCAGATCGATCACCGGCGCGACGATGCCGGCACCGGTAATGGTCGCCACGGTCGCCGAACCGGTTGCGATGCGGATCACCGCAGCGACCAGCCAAGCCAGCAGAATCGGCGAAATCTCGGCTTGCACCGCCATCTGGCCGATGACGTTACCCACACCGGTGTCCACCAGCATCTGCTTGAAGCCACCGCCGGCACCGACGATCAGCACGATGGCGGCGGTCGGGGCCAGGCTTTGGTCGAGCATCTTCATGATTTGCTGACGCGAGAAGCCCCGGGCCGAACCGAAGGTGTAGAACGCCAACAGCAATGCGGCGAGCAGGGCGGTGATGGGATGGCCGATCAGGTCCATCCACTGGCGCACGATGTGCTCGGCGGGCAGCACCACGTCGGCGAAGGTCTTGAGCAGCATCAGCACGACCGGCAGCAGCACGGTGAGCAGGGTGATGCCAAAGCTTGGCAGGTTGTTCTGATTGGTTTCCCGGGCGATCTGGTCCATCAGCTCCTGGGACGGATTGCCTGGAATGTAGCGGGCGATGAAATTACCGAACAGCGGGCCTGCGATGACTGCGGTGGGCAGGGCCACCAGCAGGCCATAGAAGATGGTCTTGCCGATGTCGGCATGGAAGATGCCGATCGCCAGCAGCGGGCCTGGATGCGGCGGTACCAGGCCGTGGACCACGGAAAGACCGGCCAGCAGCGGAATGCCGATCTTGATCAGCGAAACCCCGGAGCGGCGGGCCACGATGAACACCAACGGAATCAACAGCACGAAGCCGATCTCGAAGAACAATGGGATGCCCACCAGGAAGGCGGCGAACATCATGGCCCAGTGCACCTTCTGTTTGCCGAAGGCCCGGATCAGCGTTTGCGCGATCTGGTCCGCGCCGCCGGAGTCGGCCATCAGCTTGCCTAACATGGTCCCCAGGGCCAGGACGATGCCGACGAAGCCGAGCACACCGCCAAAGCCGTCTTGGAAGGACTTCATGACTTTGGCCACCGGCATGCCGGAGGTCAGGCCGAGAAAGCCGGCTGCCAGGGTCAGGGCGACGAAGGGATGGACCTTGAAATGGGTGATCAGCAGGATAAGTCCGACGATGGTGACCAGAGCGTCGAGCAGCAGGTAGGTATCAGTAGCCAGTCCGAACATGGTTCATGTGCCTCTGTCTTATCATTGTTTTGGCGAAACGATCGGCATCTTTCCATGCCGAGATAGCGCTGTCTTTGGTGAGCCGGGAAAACCGCCGGTTCAGGCGGTACGCGCCAGGCTTCGGTCACCTTGGGGCTTTAGCCACGTGTCTACCGCGACGGCCAGCGCTTCGATCGGCTGCGTGGCGTCCAGCGCCAGGGTCAGAGGCTCGCCATGGGGCGGCTCCAGCGCGGCGAACTGGCTGTCGATGAGGCTGGCCGGCATGAAATGACCGGGGCGGGCGAGTACGCGCTTTTCCGCTTCGGCTGGGCTTAGTTCGAGAAACACGAAGCCAAGGCCCGGCACGGCCTCGCGCAGGGTCTCGCGATAGCGGCGCTTGAGTGCGGAGCAAGTGAGGATGGGGCGTTCGCCGCCCTTGAGGACGGCTTGCAGTTCCTGGCCAAGACGGACCAGCCAGCCGGCGCGGTCGTCATCGTTCAAAGGAATGCCAGCGCTCATTTTCTGGATGTTTTCGGCAGGGTGAAAGGCATCGCCTTCAATGAGGCGGCCACCGCTCGTGCTGGCAATGGCAGCGCCCACGCAGCTCTTGCCGCAGCCTGCCACGCCCATTACCACGATTGCGGTCAGGGGAGAGTTCATCAGTACCTCCTGCGGGGTGAGATAGCGCTGTCTCGGTGCCGCTGAACAACGGAAGCGAGCGCCACCCTCCCGGGTGTTATTGGTCTTGTCTTTACGCAGTATGGACGCTAGGCGCACAGCCGCTACCAAAGATACATTGCCTGTATCCTGAGACAGCGCTACCTTAGTGGCCGTTCCCACTTCTGGCAAGTAGTAAAATTACAACACCCATGTCCCGTACAGGCTCGCGCACCACTGGTCGTCCCACCCTGGCAGAAGTCGCCAGACTTTCGGGGGTTTCCCCCATTACCGCTTCCCGCGCTTTGCGCGGTGTAAGCACCGTGGCCCCGGAACTGGTGGAAAAAGTCGTGGCTGCTGCGGCGAGCCTGGGCTACGTCGCCAATCCGGCTGCTCGGGCATTGGCGTCGGCACGCAGTGAGTCGGTGGTGGTGTTGATCCCCTCGTTGTCCAACCAGCTGTTCATCGACACCCTGGAGGCCATCCACGAAGTGATGCGCCCGCGAGGGTTGGAAGTACTGATCGGCAACTATCACTACGACCTGGCCGAAGAAGAAAACCTCATCCGCAACTACCTGGCCTATCAGCCCTGCGGGATCCTGCTCACCGGGTTCGAGCGCAGTGAGGTCGCCCGGCAGATGCTGACCGCCAGCGGCGTGCCGTGCGTGCACATGATGGAGCTCGGAGGCGAGGCGGGGCAGTTGTCGGTCGGATTTTCCCAGCAACAGGCCGGCCGCGCGGCGGCCCGGCACCTGATCGAGCGTGGGCGTCGGCGCCTGGCATTCATCGCTGCGCAGCTCGACCCGCGCGTCATGCAGCGCGCCGAGGGCTTCCGCCAGGCGCTGGCCGAGGCCGGTTTGCAGGCGCCGGAGCTGGAATTGCTGGCGCCACAACCGTCATCCATCGGCCTGGGCAGCGAGCTGTTCAGCCAGTTGCTTGCGCAGGCGCCGGATGTCGATGGGGTGTTCTTCTGCAACGATGACCTGGCCCAGGGTGCGGTATTGCAGGCTTTGCGCCAGGGGGTCGAGGTACCGCGCCAAGTGGCAATGGTCGGTTTCAACGACTTGCCTGCATCGGCGCACATGGTGCCGCGCTTGACTTCGATCCGTACTCCCCGAGCCGCGGTAGGCCGTGGCGCTGCCCAGGCGCTATTGGCACTGCTCGATGGCAAGCACGTAGCTACCGAGCAGCAGGACCTGGGGTTCGAGCTGATGGTGCGCGAGAGTTCCTGACTGGCCGGTGCGGCGCGGGGTAGGGCTTAGTCGGAGGCGGCGAGTGCCGCGAGCCCTTCGCGCAGTTCGCGTTGCAGTGCCTCCAGGCTACTTTCCAGGCGTTCGAGCAAGGCCTCGGTCGGCTGCTTTTGGGCGACGGCTTGTTCGACTGCTTCGCAATCGCGCACCACGCCCCGGACTTTCAGCATCTTCGCACCCCCCTTGATGCGGTGGGCCAAGGCATGCACCGCGTCGCTTTCAGGCGCCTCGCCGAGGGCGCGCAGGGCTTCGAGGTCTTCGCTGGCGCTGTGTGCCAATTGTTCGAGCAAGCGTCGGATCAACTGGTCGTCGTCCTGGGTCAGGTGACGCAACTCACTGAGGTTGAAGCCACTGGCTCTGGCAGGTTCCGGTGCAGGTGACTGCTCCTCCGCCAGGGCTGCGCTGGGAATATAGGATTTTAGGGCCTTCAGACCGATCGGTTTGAACAGGCATTCATCCATGCCATTGGCCAGGCAGCGCGCTTTTTCCTCGGCTTGGGCATTGGCCGTAACCCCGAGGATCAGGCAGGCGGGCAGACCCCGCTCCTGCTCCAGGGCGCGGATACGCCGAGTGAGTTCGTGGCCATCCATCACTGGCATGCTGCAATCGGTGATCACTACATTGAACTGGCCTGCTTGCCATAGGGCCAGCGCTGCCTCGCCATGCTCGGCCAGGGTCACCTTATGCCCCAGGGTGGTCAGTTGCTTATCCAGCAGCAGCAGGTTGGCGGGGTAGTCATCGACTACCAGGATTTCCAGTGGGCCGCTGCTCACGTCCTGAGCCGGCTCAGTCTGTTCGGTCTGTGCTGGCGCCGAGGTGGCCGGCAGGGTCAGGTCCACGCTCACCTTGGTGCCCATGCCCTCGACGCTTTGCAGTGCGAGCGACCCGCCCATCAACTCGGCCAGGGTACGGCTGATCACCAGGCCGAGACCAGCGCCTTTTCCGGCCTGGGGGCCGTTTACCTGGGCGAAGGTGCTGAAGAGTCGGGCCTGGTCGCTGGGGCTGATGCCGATGCCGCTGTCCTGTACGCACAACGAAACCCGGATATCGCCGGTGCCGTTGGGTGGGGCGAGTTTCAGCTTCACCTGCACGCCACCGCGGTCGGTGAACTTGAGGGCGTTGCTGATCAGGTTGGACAGGACCTGCTTGAGGCGCACAGGGTCAGCGAGCACCCAGGCCGGCGTCTGTGGTAGATCACCGTTCAGATACAAACCCTTGATCCGGGCATTGCCGTCGAACACGCGAAGGGTCGCGCGCACCAGCTCGACCAGGTCGATCGGTACCGGTTGCAGGGACATGTGGCCGGATTCGATGCGGGAGATGTCGAGGATGTCGCCGATCAGCGCGAGCAAGCCGATGGCCGAGTCATGGGCGGTGTGCAGAGTCTGCGGGTCGCTGCGGCCCCGGCGGCTGTCCTCGAGGGCAAGCTCCAGCAGGCCGATCACCGCGTTCATGGGTGTCCGGATCTCATGGCTCATGATCGCCAGGAAGGTGCTCTTGGCCTGGCTGGCCAGCTCAGCGTCATCCTTGGCCTGGCGCAACTGCTCCAGCAGACCGCGGCTGAGCGTCAGTTGCGCCTGCAGGGCGCGTTGGGCCTCGGTGCGCTGATTGATGAGCTTGCGCAGGTAAGTGTTCCAGAACACCACGCCGGCCAACAGCACGGCGGCCAGCACCAGCACTTGCAGCGCCAGGGTGCGGTAGTTGCGCCAGGGGCTGTCGCTGACCAGCGTATTGGTGTGCCATCGGTTGACCAGTTGGTCCAGCTCCTCGGGCGGGATGTTAAGCAGGGCTTTGTCCAGAATCGACTGCAGCACCGGTAGATCCGGCGCGATCGCAAAAGCGGCGCTGGCGGGGTCGTCGCTTTGCAGGCCGGCGATACGCAAGCCATTGTTGAACACATGGCTGATGTAGTAGCTGGCATTGATGTGGCTGCTCAAGGCCACGTCGGCCTTGCCACTGGCGACAGCTTCCATCAACTCCAGGTGGGTTTCGACCTCGACCAGGCGGGCGCCAGGATATTGCCGTTGCAACGCCTCACGTTGAGGGGAGCCGCGCAACAACGCGACACGTAGCCCATCGAGTGTCATCGGCGTGTCGATCCAGGGGGTGTCGCTGCGGGTGACCAGGACCCGAGGGCTTACTACGTAGGGACGGGTAAAACGAAGGCGCTTCGCACGTTCGGCGCCATAGCCCAGGGCGCCGATCATCTGCGCCTCCCCTTTGGCCACCTGGTCGACCATGTCTTGGATCGAGCCGACTTCGACGATCTCGAAGCGCAGGCCAGTCTGCAGGCGGATGCGCTTGAGCAGATCCAGGGTGATCCCGGTCGGGTGCTGTTGGGCATCGTTGAAGGTCAGGGGCGCCAGGGAGGGATTGACCAAGACCCGTACCTTCGGGTGGTGCGTTATCCAGTCCCGCTCCTCAGACGTGAGGGCGCCGACCGGATTTTTCATTAACAAACTGGTATTGCCGCTGCTCCAGCGCCGCAGGATGTTCAGGCGCTCACTGTCGCTGATCCTGGCCAGGGCCTCATTGACCAGACGCTGCATGCGCGGATTGTCGCGGGCCAGGGCAAAGGCGAAGACATCGGCGGGCAAGGGGCTGAAGTGATCGATTTTCACCAGGCCCTGGAAGCTCTTGCCGATCGCGTAGTCAGTACTGATGGCATCTCCCAGATAAGCGTCCACCTCACCCATCGCCACGGCCGACAACCCGGCCAGTGTTGATCGGTACAGGGTCACTTGGGCATTGGGATACTGTTTGCGTACCAGCTTTTCGGGCAAGTAATGATCGACCATGGCCAGGCGTAGCTCGGCCAGCTCCGTGCCATAACGGCCGAGCATACGATCCTGCTTGCTGACGACGACCGGCAGGTCGTCGGCATAGGGATGGCTGAGGACCAACTGCGCATCGGCGGCCTCGAAGGCGTTGGAGCTGCCAAGCAAGTCGATCTTGCCAGCGTGCAGCGCATCGATGGCCGCCTGACGGGTGGGGAAGCGGCGAACCTCGACCGGGATGGCGAGCTGTTCGCCGATCAGGCCCGCGTAGTCGGCACTCAGACCTTCGAAGTCGGCGGGGCTGGTGTTGATCTCGAATGGCGGGTAGTCAGGGCGCGAGCTGCCTAGCACAAGGGCTTTGCGGCGCTCGAGCCATTGCCGGTCATCCTGTTGGAGCAACAAGGGGGGTGAGGCGCTCAGTGAGCGGGCGAGCAGGTGCCGGGCTTCGCTGTCGCCATGCGCCACAGCGCTGATGGCCAGGAGCGCGCCCAGCAGCAGAGTGAACACCGTGCCTCTCATGACGGTGGGGTGTTCAACTGACGTTGTTGCGTTTGGCCAAGTCGACCATTTCGACCAGAGACTCGGTCTTGAGTTTGTCCATGATGCGTCCACGGTAGGTGCTGATGGTTTTGGCACTGAGGTTCATGCATTCACCGATGAACTTGTTGTTCTCGCCGCGGGTGAGCCGGCGTAACACTTCCATTTCACGGTTGGGGAGGCTTGCGAGACGACTGCACTCGCTTTCGAGCGAGTTGCTGTTGACCGACATCTGCGGAAAGGTGGAGTAGCCCTTGACCAGCGCTTTGAGAGCGAACACCAGGGCGTCGAGGTCTTCGTCCTTGTTGACGAAGGCGGCGATACCGGCATCTAGGCAGCGACGGACATACAGGTCGGCGGGTTGACCGGTGAGCACCATGATCTTCGGTGCCGGCTCCAACAGTTGCAGGCGTTTGATGACCTCCATGCCATCCAGGCCAGGCAGGCCGATGTCGAGGATAACCACATCCGGGCGTAGCTGGCGAGCCTGCTGCACGGCATCGATGCCGTCACCGGCTTCACCGATGACCTGAAAGCGTTCACGTTCGAGCAGCATGCGCACAGCTAGTCGAACGGTGGGATGATCGTCAACCATTAAAACGGTTGTCATTGGATAACTCCTGTAGGAATTTGGTCCGTTTCCTGAAGTCCCGCAGGAATACGTGAAAGGGTGCCTGCGCGGCAGCGCGCAAGATTACGTAGATTCCTCTCGCTTGGTAGTGGGATGTGTAGGTTTGTTGAAAAAGCGAAGATTATTGTTGAAAAGGCCTACAAAATATACATCTCTAATGAAGCCCGCCCAGGGCGCCAAGGACGGGCCACGCATAGAATAGGTCAGGAACACCCTGGGTGAGGTTTGAGGACGCGCAGGGATGAGACCGGATTGCGGCTCAATGCCGTCCCGATCCTTGTTGGGCGAGGCAATAACTGGCCGCCACAATTCGGGCAGCGCCCCTGGAACTGACGTTCATTGCACGTACGACAAAAGGTGCACTCGAACGAACAGATCAACGCATCCTCGCTGTCGCCTGGCAGGTCGCGGTCGCAGCATTCGCAGTTGGGGCGTAGTTCGAGCATGGAGTGAGTTCCTCGTTCCTGTCAGAAAATGCCCGCTCAGCCGGCGGGACGATAGAGGTGGGCGTGCCCGGCCCGGTAAAGGGCTGACTCGGCGAAAGGTGCATCGCCCAGCACATGGCCCACCAGGATCAATGCGGTTCGCCGGAAATCCTTGGCCGCCGCGAGCACGACGATGTCCTGCAAGGTGCCGCGTACCCAGTCTTGGTCCGGCCAGGTGGCGCGATGAATGACGGCGACCGGGCAGTCTGGCCCATAGTATGGCAACAGTTCGGTGACGATACGCTCGAGGTGCTTCACGCCTAGGTGGATCGCCAAGGTGCTGCGGTGGCGGGCCAAGTCAGCCAACTGTTCGCCAGCCGGCATGGGCGAGCTGTCGCCATAGCGGGTGAGGATCACCGTCTGGGCGAGCTCCGGCAAGGTCAGTTCGCAGCCGAGCAGGGCGGCGCTGGCGGCGGTGGCAGTGACACCCGGAATGATCTGATAGTCGATGCCCAACTCGCGCAGGTGACGTATCTGCTCGCCGATGGCGCCATACAGACTGGGATCGCCACTGTGGACACGGGCCACATCCTGGCCGTTTTCGTGGGCGCGGCGCAGGGCTTCGATAATCTGCTCGAGGTTCAGTTCGGCGCTGTTGATCACCGTATCGGCGTTGTTTCCCTCCAGCACGGCTGGTGGGACGAGGGAGCCGGCATAGATGATCACCGGGCACTGGCGGATCAGGCGTTGCCCCTTGACCGTGATCAGCTCCGGATCGCCGGGCCCGGCACCGATGAAATAGACCGTCATGGGAAATCCTTGCAGATAGGCAGTAATTGGACGCGATTATCGGCCACGGGCCAGGGCAAGGGTAGCCTGGCCGAGCACCTGGCGTGTCACCAGCAAGCGCGAGGTGCCAAGTGCGCGTGCGGCCAGTGCCAGGGCCGCGCTTTCGGCGACGCCCCAGCAGCCGCTGTGTGCATAGGCAACAGGCGAGCGATGGCTGAGCTGCGGCTCGAAGGGCTGTAGGTCTGTGGCCGGGAATACCATCAGGGGGATGCCCAGCCGTTCGGCTAGGGCCTGCAACCCAGGCTCATCGAATTTGAGATCGATACTGGCGAGGCCGACCAAGTGGTCGGCGGACAGGCGGTGTGTGGCCAGGGTCGTGCGCAACAGCTGCTCCAGGGTTTCGACCGGGCAGCCCTTGCAGCAGCCGAAGCCGGCATAGAATACCGGCTCGGACGACACGTCGCGCATCAGGCCTGGTTGGCTCGGCGATAAAGCCAAGCGCTGAGCAGGCCAAGGGCGAGCCAGAACGCGGCGTTGGTCAGCCAGGAGGCGAGCTTGAACTGGGCCACCAGTGCTTCCGGTGCCAGGCTTTCATGCACCGGTGGTTGTGGTGCGCCGATCACGTGTGGCACCACCAGCAAGGCAACGCCTAGCACTTTGAGCAGCCAGTGCTGGGCAAATACCACTAGGGCCAGGCCCGTGGCCGTGGCGGCCGCAGTGCCGATCCACCAGCTCTGGCGTTGCCCCAGGTCGGCGGCCGCTGTGCCTGGCAGCTCCGGCGGCAACCCCAGTGTGGGTGCCAGGCAGAACACGGCAAAGCCCGCCAGCCCCCACAGTGCCCCGGTCATCACTCGGTTCGGCTCGCGCAGGCTGTACAGCGCGGCGAGGATCAGCGCGAAACCGACCGCCACCACGAGGTTGCCACCGGTGGTGGCGAGCAGACGCTGCCAGCCATCCTCCGGTGCCCAGGCCTCTGTGTCATGGGAATGCGCAGCGACGGGGCTGTCATGCTCATGATGCTCGGGGACGGCGCTCTCGAAGGTTTCTGCCTGAAGGATCAACGGGCTGACCCACAGACTTTGCAGCAAGGTCAGCAATAGGGCGGCGAGCAGCCCGCTGAAACCTGCTGTACGGGCGATGCGCTTGATCATGCAGGTGTACTCAATGGCAAGGGAAGGCGGCGCTGTGGCGGGTATCGTGGGCGGCATTGTGCACGGCCTCGATGTGCGAGAAACCGGCGAAATAGACCAGGCACAAGCCCAGCAGGCTGGCGCCGACGGCAACGACGACACGTTGGCTGAGGCTGACGGGAGTGGCGATGCTGTGTTTGGTGCTGGTAATCGACATGGGGCGTTCCTCTGCTTTTTATAGGCGGCGGACACGCGCGTCATCCCGGGCACGATTGACCCAGAAGAGGTGACAGCGCCCGCCCACCGCGGGGTGTTCTATTGACGCCAGGCCGGTCTCCGGGCTTGCGAGGAGGAGCAGGGCTCCTGGAAAGCATCACCTTCCCATGCCATACGACGCGGCACAGTGGTCAAGACGCTTCGCTCGCTTACCGTTGCGGGGGCAGCATCGGCTTGGTTACCGATTTCCCGTTTCACCCCTTGACGGGGCACCTGAACGCAAGGTGCAAGCAAAGCATGGGGGCGACGTGGCGTCAATCTGCAAGGTTGCGGTGCGCCGATCCTTCAGAGGCTAGGCGGTAAAAGATCGAGCTCGCTTGGAATCCTACCGAATAGTGCGCTTCGCGGGTGAACCCGCTCCCACAGGGGGCAGGGCGACTGTTCCAAGCGGCCTGCCTCCAAACTGACGCGCCGTGGTTGACCGCCTGCCGGCCACTGCGTAGCCTTGCCGATTCGAGGTTCTCCGGCGTTGGCCGGAGCTAAGACGGGAACGCGGTACAAGCCGCGGCTGCCCCCGCAACTGTAGGCACCCACCCGGATCGACACAGCCACTGCGCCCAGGCGCGGGAAGGCGTCGCTCCACCGGCACGGCCGGTAAGGTGCAAGCCAGGAGACCTGCCTCGAGACGATTTCGACTTTCAACCGGGCGGGGTGATCCGGTGGCGAACAGGCCCGGCCGGCAAGGCTCGCGGCACTCGTCCTGCATGCCCGCGCCATCCTGCCAAGGGCATCGCGACATGAAAACACTGGCCAAGCTCCCCGTCACCATCGTCACCGGCTTCCTCGGTTCGGGCAAGACCACCTTGCTGCGCCACATGCTGGACAACGCCCAGGGCCGCCGCATCGCGGTGATCGTCAACGAATTCGGTGAGCTGGGCATCGATGGCGAGATCCTCAAGCAGTGCAGCATTGGCTGTACCGAGGAAGAAGCCAGCGGCCGGGTCTACGAACTGGCCAACGGCTGCCTGTGCTGCACCGTGCAGGAAGAGTTCTTCCCGGTGATGCGCGAGTTGGTCGCCCGCCGCGGCGATCTGGACCACATCCTCATCGAAACCAGCGGCCTGGCCCTGCCCAAGCCGTTGGTGCAGGCCTTCCAGTGGCCGGAAATCCGCAATGCCTGCACCGTCGATGCGGTCATCACCGTGGTCGATAGCCCGGCCGTGGCCGCTGGTACCTTCGCCGCGTACCCGGATCAGGTGGACGCTCAACGCAAGCTCGATCCCAACCTTGACCACGAATCGCCCCTGCATGAACTGTTCGCCGACCAACTGGCCAGCGCCGACCTGGTGGTGCTGAACAAGGCTGATCTGATCGATGCCCAAGGCCTGGCCAAGGTGCGCGCCGAAGTCACCGAAGAGCTGCCGCCGGCGGTCAAGGTGATCGAGGCCAGCAGCGGCCGTCTGCCACTGGAAGTGCTGCTGGGCGTGGGCGCCGAGGCTGAGGCGCACATCGATGGTCGCCGTACCCACCATGACGCGCACCACGACGGCGATGATCATGACGATCATGACCACGATGCCTTCGACTCCATTTCCATCGACCTGCCAGAGGCGGACGAAAGCCTGCTGCTTGATGCCCTGACCCAACTGGTGGTCGAATTCGGCATCCTGCGCGCCAAGGGCTTCGCTGCCATCCCCGGCAAGCCGATGCGCCTGCTGATTCAGGGGGTGGGCACCCGTTTCGACAAGCACTTCGACCGCGCCTGGCGCGCCGACGAGCCGCGCATCACCCGCCTGGTACTGATCGGCCAGGCACTGGACGCCGCCGCGCTCGAAGCGCGCCTGCGCCAGGCCCTGGACGCCTGACCCATGCACCTGCTGCGGACCCAGCCCGGCGGCTTCGTGCCGGACGACAGCATTGCCGACCTCGGCCAGACCCCGGCCGAACTGGTGATCCTCTGCAGCGGTGATTCGCACCTGGCGCTGCTCGCCGAAACCGCCGAGCAGTTGCCGGAGGATTTCCCCAGCCTGCGACTGGCCAACCCCATGCAGGTGCAGAACCACGCTTCGGTCGATCTGTACATCGATCAGGTGTTGCGCCATGCCAAGGTGATCCTGTTGTCCTTGCATGGGGGTGTCGGGTACTGGCGCTATGGTGTCGAGCAACTGGTCGAACTGAGCGCCCGGGGCGTGCAGTTGATCCTGGTGCCCGGCGACGACCGCCCGGACCCGGAATTGACCCAGTTGGGCACCGTGACCGGTGACCAGGCCGAGCGCCTCTGGCATTACCTGCGCCAGGGGGGCAAGGCCAATGCCGCGAACCTTTTCAATTGCCTGGCCAGCCTGTGGCTCGGGCGCGAGTACGCCTGGGAAGAGCCACAGCCCTTGCCGCGTACTACGGTGTACCACCCCGCCAAGCCCAGCGCCGTGTTGCAGGACTGGTACCGCGAATGGCAGCCCGACTGGCCTGTGGCCCCCATCTTGTTCTATCGCTCGCACTTGCAAGCGGCCAACACGGCGTTTATCGATACCTTCTGCCAGCGCTTGCAGGCGGCGGGGCTCAATCCGCTGCCTATCGCTGTGGCCAGCCTAAAGGAGGCGGCCTGCCTGGCTCAGGTCGAGACCTGGCTGGATGAAGTCGAGGCTGAGGTGGTGGTCAACACCACCGGTTTTGCCTTGTCCAGTCCGGAGCAACCTAACCTGCGCCCGCTGCGCCGAGACATCCCGGTGTTGCAGGCAATCTGCGCCCAAGACAACCAGCCGGCCTGGGAATCCAACGAGCAGGGCCTGGGCGCGCGGGATCTTGCCATGCACATTGTCTTGCCGGAGTTGGACGGGCGCATCATCACGCGCCCCGTGAGCTTCAAGGACCTGGCCTGGCGCAGCGAGCGCAGCCAGTCCGACGTGGTCTGCTATCGCGCCCACCCCGAACGCATGGATTTTGTCGCCGAGCTGGCGCGTCGCTGGGTGGAGCTGGCGCGTCTGCCCAACGCCCAGAAACGCGTGGCGTTGGTGCTGGCCAACTACCCGACCCGCGACGGGCGCATCGGCAACGGCGTGGGCCTGGACACACCCGGCGCAGCGCTGAACATCCTCCGGGCGCTGCAAGGGCAGGGGTACCCGGTGCAAGGCCTGCCTGACAGCGGTACCGCGTTGATCCATCAGCTGTTGGGTGGGGTGACCAACGACCTGGATCATCTCGACCAGCGCCCCTGTGCCCAAAGCCTGAGCCTTGCTGATTACCATCAGGCCTTCGCCGCGCTGCCTGAGGCCAACCAGCGTGCGGTGCTGGAGCGATGGGGGGCGCCTGAGCAGGACCCCATGTTCCGCAGCGGTCGGATGATGATCGCCGGCCTGCGCTATGGCCTGACCTTCGTCGGCATCCAGCCGGCCCGGGGTTACCAGGTGGACCCCAGCGCGGTGTATCACGACCCGGACCTGGTGCCGCCTCATGGGTATCTTGCGTTCCACTTCTGGCTGCGCAACGGCTTTGCCGCCGATGCGGTGATCCACGTGGGCAAGCACGGCAACCTCGAGTGGCTGCCCGGCAAAGGTGTCGGATTGTCTGCGCAATGCTGGCCAGATGCGTTGCTCGGGCCACTCCCCAACATCTACCCCTTCATCGTCAACGACCCGGGCGAGGGCGCCCAGGCCAAGCGGCGCACGCAGGCGGTGATCATCGACCACCTGATGCCGCCATTGACCCGCGCCGAGACCTACGGCCCGCTGCGTCACCTGGAGCGTCTGGCCGACGAGTACTACGAAGCGCAACTGCTCGACCCGCGCCGGGCACGCGAGCTGCAGCGCGACATTCTCGAACTGGTCAAGGCCAACCACATCGACCGGGAATTGCAGCTTGAAGGCCAGCTCGAAGACGCGGCCATCTGGTTGCCGCGCCTGGACACCTACCTGTGCGACCTCAAGGAATCGCAGATCCGCGACGGCCTGCATGTGTTCGGCCAATCTCCCGAAGGGCGCCTGCGCAGCGATACGTTGCTGGCGTTGTTGCGTGTGGAGCGCGGTGACGGCAAAGGTGCCAATGCCAGCCTGATCCGTGCGCTGGCCAAGGCTCTGGCACTGGGATTCGACCCGCTGGATTGCGAATTCGGCCAGCCTTGGCAAGGGCCGCGCCCAGCCGTGTTGCAGGCGCTCGATACCACGCCATGGCGCAACCAGGGCGATACCCGCGAGCGCCTGGAACACTTGGCGCTGGATTTGATCGAGCGGGCGCTGGCAGGCCGCCTGGCATTGCCTGAGGATGCCGCCTGGCAACCCGTTGTCACGGTGATGCAGGCGCTGGTCGACACCATCGCCCCGAGCCTGGACGCTTGCGGGGCGGCAGAAACCGACGGCCTGCTGGCCGCACTGGCCGGGCGTTTCGTCCCGGCCGGGCCCAGCGGTGCGCCCAGCCGGGGGCGTCTGGACGTGCTGCCCACCGGGCGCAATTTCTATACGGTGGATGTGCGCAACCTGCCCACCACCACAGCCTGGCGCCTGGGGTTCGCCTCGGCGAACCTGATCCTTGAGCGTCACTTGCAGGACCATGGCGACCACCTGCGTCAGCTGGGACTGTCGGTCTGGGGCACGGCGACCATGCGCACTGGCGGTGATGACATCGCCCAGGCCATGGCACTGATGGGGGTGCGGCCGGTGTGGGCCACCGGCAGTCAGCGGGTCGACGATTTCGAGATCCTGCCACTGAGCCTGCTCGATCGCCCGCGGGTAGACGTCACCTTGCGCGTCTCAGGTTTCTTCCGCGACGCCTTCGGCAACCTCATTCGGCTGTTCGACGCGGCGGTGCAGGCCGTGGCGGCGCTGGACGAGCCTGACGACCTCAACCCCCTGGCCGCGCGGGTGCGAGCCGAACGCGAGGCCATGCTGGCCGACGGCGTGGACGCCGAGCAGGCGGCGCGCCAGGCCGGCTGGCGTGTCTTCGGCGCCAAGCCCGGCAGCTACGGGGCCGGGGTGCAGAATGCGATCGACGGACGTTTATGGCAGACACGCGGCGACCTGGCCGAGGTCTACCTCAACCATGGCGGCTACGCCTATGGCGGCAGCGACGAAGGCACACCGGCCCGCGCCGCGTTCGCCCGGCGTTTGGGCCAGGTCCAGGCGGTGCTGCAAAATCAGGACAATCACGAGCATGACCTGCTCGATTCCAACGACTACTACCAGTTCCAAGGTGGCATGCTGGCAGCGGCCGAAACCCTGGCCGGCACCGCCCGGGCCAGTTATCACGGCGATCACAGCCAGACCGACCGGCCACGCATCCGCACCCTCAAGGAAGAGCTCAACCGGGTGATCCGCGCCCGCGCCCTGAACCCTAAGTGGATCGAGGGGGCCAAGCGCCATGGCTATAAAGGTGCCTTCGAGCTGGCGGCAACGGTCGACAACCTGTTCGCCTTCGACGCCACCACGCACCTGATCGACGATCACCATTACCAGTCGCTGGCCGATGCTTATGTGCTCGACCCAGCGACCCGAGACTTCCTGCAACAGCACAACCCCGAAGCCCTGCGCGACCTGACCGAACGCCTGCTGGAAGCCCAGCAGCGCGGCCTCTGGGCGTCGCCAGGGGCCTATCGGGAAGCCCTTGAAGAGCAATTGCTCGATGGCGAGGAACAGGCCTGAAATGAGCGAACCCGTGCAATTCCCCCTGGCGGCCGTGGTCGGCGCCGACGACCTCAAGCTGGCCCTGTGCCTGACCGCCATCGACCCCAAAATCGGTGGTGTGTTGATCGAAGGCCCGCGCGGCATGGCCAAAAGCACCTTGGCGCGCGGCTTGGCCGACCTGCTGGGTACGCCTGGGCAGACGCCACCCTTCGTGACCCTGCCACTGGGCGCCACCGAGGAGCGCCTGGTCGGCACCCTCGATCTGGATGCCGCGCTGGGGCAGGGCAAGGCGCAGTTTTCGCCCGGCGTACTGGCCCAGGCCCATGGTGGCGTGCTTTATGTGGATGAAGTCAACCTGCTGCCCGATCCGCTGGTGGACCTGCTGCTGGATGTGGCCGCCAGTGGCACCAATCGCATCGAGCGCGACGGTATTTCCCATCGCCACGATGCCCGATTCGTCCTGATCGGCACCATGAATCCGGAAGAAGGCGAACTGCGCCCGCAATTGCTCGACCGTTTCGGCCTCAATGTGCTGCTCGAAGGTCTCCCGCCACCGCAGGCGCGGCAGCAGATCATTCGTCGGCGACTGGCCTTCGACAGCGATCCTCAGGCGTTCTACGCCCAATGGGCGCAGGCCCAGGCAGACTTGCGCGAACGCTGCCAGGCCGCACGCCAGCGCCTGGACAGCATCCCGCTGGACGATCGCGCCCTGGCCTGGATCACCGAGGGCTGTTTCAGCGCTGGAGTCGATGGCATGCGCGCCGACCTGGTCTGGTTGCGGGCCGCCCGTGCCCATGCCGCCTGGCGTGGCGGCGATGCGATAGAAGAAGCTGACGTACAGGCTGTGGCGGAGTTCGCCCTGCGCCATCGACGCCGAGAGACACCCCCGACCAGCGCATCCTCCACCCCACCACCGCCTCAAACCCAAGCACATTCCGACGCCCAAGGCGGGCAGGGTGATTGGGGCGCATTGCCCCCACAAACCGTCGCCACCGGGGCGCGGCGCGAGGTGCCGAACTGGGCAAAAAAGCCCTGAGCATCCGCAAGCCCGCCGCCCTGGCGGCGGATGCCAAGCCCCAGCCGGGCACCTTGAGCGGTACGCCTCGTGGTCGTGCACGCGCGGGTGGTGCTGCGCGCGTGGCCTGGCTTGCGACATTGCTCAAAGGGCGGCCACGGCATCGCCATGACCTGTGCTGGCAGCAGCGCCAGGCCCAAGCGCCGGAGTTGTGGCTGGTGATCGTTGACGCTTCGGCTTCGACCCGGCGCCAGCAGGCGCTGGCACACGCCAAGGGGCTGCTGGCCGAGCTGTTCGATCAGGCCTATCGCCTACGGGCCCGCCTGGCCCTGCTCACCGCCAGTGGCGGCGCGCCGCGTTGGCAGCGCCATGGGCTCAAGGCATCGGCCGCCCTGCAACCCTGGTTGCAGGCGCTCGGGGCGGGGGGCGGTACGCCGTTGATCGCGGCCCTTGAAGAGGCGCGGCACTGGTTGCAGGCGCGGGCCAAGCGTTACCCCCATGAAACACAGCGCTGCCTGGTGCTGACCGATGGTCGTCTGCAACGCTGGAATGCACTGCGACCCATGCCGTGCGCGACGGTGTTGGTGGACATGGAGCTGGCAGCGGTGCGCCTGGGGCGTGCGCGGCAACTGGCCGAACAGCTGCAAGCCGAATATCGGCATATCCAGCAGTTCAGGGAGTTGAATTGATAAACGTTGAAAGTCGCAATTGCGACGATATGTCGCAATGACAAAAGTTGCCGGAAGGGCAAAAGGAAAGTTGCACAAGTGCGTGACTTGGCACGCACTTGCAGGGCGCCGATATTATTTCGGCATCGACCAGGGTTGCAGGTCGTAACCTTTTTCGCAAAGTTCGGCACGCACTTCCTCGATCAAGCTGGCCCATTGCGCAGGGTCGGAATAGATACGCGAGGATACTTGCTTGCTGCCGATACGCGTGTTGGTCCGGTCGATCACTGCCAGGCTCAGCTCACCAGTACCGTTGGGTGCATCCCAGGCTACGCACTGGAAAGGTTCGAAGGCGTGGTCGGCGATCAGCAGTGCTTCGTTGACACGGAGCGGGGCGTTCATGGTTCGGTCTCTCTATGGTCCCAAACAGCGAAAAGATGTCCGCGTTGCTTCATGTTCAAGGAGGCGCAGCGCGGGGTTATTCGTACTGATGCTTCCAGTCAGGGGTGAAGTCACACGGAGGGCAAATTTTTTTTTCAAGTCGGCAAAAGTATTACCGCAACCTGTGCCGGCTGTGACGCTGGAAACTTTGAAAGATTCCCGCATGCCCCATCGCCGAACGCAATTGGCGGACAAACGGTACTGGGCCAACTCAGGTTCATTGCTACTGTTAATTCGGACGTTGCAACTTACTGTTTCTACATGAAAAACCAACTCTTGGCGTCAAGGAACAGTCATGCTCGAACCGACCACCCAACGCCGTCTGCTGATCGTCGACCCCTGCGACGATTGCCACCGTCTACTACCGGGCTTGCGCAGCGTTGGCTGGGCAGTGCATAGCTGTTCGCTTACCTCGGCGCTGGAGCATCCGTGCGATGTTGGCTTGCTGCGCTTGCAGGCCACGCATCTGCGTCATCCCGAGGCCGTCAAGGACCTGATCGCCCGCAGCAATACCGAATGGATCGCCGTGCTCAGCCCCGAGCAGCTACGCATGCAGAACGTCGGTGACTTCGTCTGCGAGTGGTTCTTCGATTTCCACACGTTGCCGTTCGACGTGTCGCGCGTTCAGGTCACGCTCGGGCGCGCCTTCGGCATGGCCCGTTTGCGCGGCAAGGGCCCCGTCCGAGTGGATGAACCGGCCCACGAACTGTTGGGCGAAAGCCGGCCGATCCGCGAACTGCGCAAGTTGCTGGGCAAGCTGGCACCCACCGAGTCGCCGGTGCTGATCCGCGGCGAGAGCGGCACCGGTAAGGAGTTGGTGGCGCGTACTCTGCACCGGCAGTCCCAGCGCTGCGACAAACCGTTCGTCGCCATCAACTGCGGCGCGATCCCCGAGCACCTGATCCAGTCCGAGCTGTTCGGCCATGAAAAGGGTGCGTTCACCGGCGCCCATCAGCGCAAGGTGGGGCGTATCGAGGCCGCCAACGGCGGGACGTTGTTCCTCGACGAAATTGGCGATCTGCCCTTGGAATTGCAGGCCAACCTGTTGCGCTTTCTGCAGGAAAAACACATCGAGCGGGTCGGCGGCGACCAACCGATCCCGGTGGATGTGCGCGTCCTGGCTGCTACCCACGTGGATTTGGAAAAGGCCATCGTGCAGGGGCGCTTTCGCGAGGACCTCTATTACCGGCTCAACGTCCTGCAAGTGATCACCGCCCCCCTGCGTGACCGCCACGGCGACTTGTCGATGCTCGCCAGCCATTTTGCGCATTTCTACAGTTTGGAGACCGGACGCCGGCCCCGCTCGTTCAGCGACCGCGCCCTGGCGGCCATGGGCCGGCACGACTGGCCGGGGAATGTGCGGGAGCTGGCCAACCGGGTGCGTCGCGGCCTGGTGCTGGCCGAGGGCCGGCAGATCGAGGCGCAGGACCTAGGGCTGCAGATGATCGAGCAGGACGAGCAGCTACTGGGCACCTTGGAAGACTACAAGCACCGGGCCGAGCGCCAGGCGCTTTCGGATGTGCTCGATCGGCACAGCGACAATATGAGTGTCGCGGCCAAGGTACTGGGGATTTCCAGGCCTACGTTCTACCGCTTGCTGCACAAGCATCAGATCCGCTGACGCCTCAGGCGTGGGGCACCACGGGCTGGCCCGTACTCCCAGCGTATTGCGCCTTCAGATGTCCTTGGTCGTCGAGCAGCCAGGCGTCCATGACTTCGCGTACCACAGGCCCTGCCACCCGGCCACCGGCTTCGCCGTTCTCGATCATCACCGCCACCACGATACTGGGGTGCTCGGCCGGCGCGAAACCGACGAACAGGGCATTGTCCCGGTGCCGTTCGAGGGTCTTGTCGCGGTTGTAACGCTCGCCCTGACGGATCGCCACCACCTGCGCAGTGCCGCTCTTGCCCGCGATGCGGTACTGGGCCCCGGCCGCTGCGGCGCGGGCGATGCCGCGTGGATCGTGCATGACCATCTGCATGCCGATATTGACCTGATCCCAGGCGTGCTTGTCATGCAGCACGATGTCCGCCATCGGGTGCGGGTCCACGGGCGCCTGGCCTCCCACGCTCAGCGCCAGGTGCGGACGATGCCACACGCCTTTGCTGGCCAGCAGGCTGGTGGCCTGTGCCAGTTGCAGTGGGGTGACCTGCATGTAGCCCTGGCCGATCCCGAGAATCAAGGTCTCGCCAGGGAACCAGGCCTGGCGGCGTGTGGCGCGCTTCCAGGCCGGGGAGGGCATCAGGCCCGGTGCCTCCTCGAACATGTCCAGGGAGACCTTCTGGCCCAGCCCGAATTCGGCCATGTAGTCATGCAGACGCTCGATGCCCAGCTTGTGTGCTAGGTCGTAAAAGTAAGTGTCGTTGGAACGCATGATCGCGCTGTACATGTCCACCCAGCCATCGCCGCTGTGGTTCCAGTTGCGGTACTTGTGGTCGTAGTTGGGCAGCGTGTAGTAACCCGGGTCGAAGACGCGGCTGGCGGGGGTGATCACGCCACTGTCCAGGCCGGCGATGGCCACTTCGGGCTTGACCGTCGAGCCAGGCGCGTACAGACCGCGCAGCACACGGTTGAACAATGGCCGGTCGATCGAGTCGCGCAGGGCGGCGTACTGCTTGAAGCTGATGCCCTTGACGAACAGGTTGGGGTCGAACGCCGGATTGCTCACCATCGCCAGGACATCGCCCGTGGCCGGGTCCAGCGCCACCACTGCGCCCCGACGCTCGCCCAGCGCTTTTTCGGCAGCTTGCTGCAGATGGGCGTCCAGGGTCAGGACCAGGTCCTTGCCCGGTATCGGATCCTGGTGGCGCAGCACCCGCATGACCCGGCCCTGGGCGTTGGTCTCGACTTCTTCATAGCCCACATGGCCATGGAGCTGGTCTTCGTAGAAGCGCTCAATGCCGGTCTTGCCGATTGACTGGGTGCCTCGGTACTCGGTGTTGTCGAGGGTCTTGGCTTCTTTTTCGTTGATACGCCCGACATAACCCACCGAATGGGCGAAGTGCTCGCCCAGCGGGTACTCACGGATGAACTGCGCCTCCACGTCCAGGCCCGGCAGGCGGAACTGATTGACCGCGATCAGCGCGATCTGCTCTTCGGACAGGCCGAACATCAGCGTCACCGGCTCGAACGGCTTGCGGCCCCGCCGCAGGTCCTTGTCGAATTGCTTGCGCTCGTCCTCGCCCAGGCCCAGCACCTGGGCCAGGGTATCGAGCACCTGGGTGCTGTCGCCTGCGCGCTCGCGGGTCATGGTGAGGTTGAAGCTGGGTTTGTTGTCGGCCAGCACCACGCCGTTGCGGTCGTAGATCAACCCGCGCTCAGGCGGGATGGGCAGCACGTGCACGCGGTTGTTTTCAGACACTGCAGTCTGCTGGTCGTGTTGCAGCACCTGCAACACATAGAGCCGGCCCACCAGCACCACCACCAGGCTCATCACCAGCGCCGCACAGGCCAGCAGCCTGCGATTGACCAGGTGTTTTTCCTTTTCGTGGTCCTTCAAGGGAATCGGTTGGGGCATCGGAAGCTCTGGTGATCAGGAGAGGGTTGCGCCGAGGGCCGGCGATGCTACGCAAGGGGGGAAGCACGCTCAAGGCGCCCTCGGGCAGCGAGCCGCTGCGAAACCGCTGATCTGCCCGGTGCCAGGCGCCTGCGCGGAACATGAAGATTCGTTCACATGACCAGTGGCGGCCCCTGCGAAGGCGTTTGGCCCCTGCACAGCGGCGACTGGAAGAAGTCGTTACCCTCGTCGGTAAACCTGAGCTGAAGGGGGGGCGAGGAAGTTGGCGATGGACTGCAAGGCAGCCCCCGAGCGCTATCGGGCGATATACTCGGCGCTTTTCACATCGCGCTAGGAAATGCCCATGGAGCAGGTGCTGCTCATCGTCGACGTCCAGTCCACCTTCAACCCGCCGGAATGGCTCATCGACCGCATCCGACATTTGTCAGCGAAGATTCCCACTGTCGCGTCCATTGAGCTGCATGACGAGCAGGTCACGCCGTTTCACCGCCAGCTCGGCTGGCACCCGGCGGCCGAAGACGAGAACCTGATCGAGGCCGATGAAGTCTTCATCAAGCATGGTTATGGGCAAACGCCCGCAACGATCGAATACCTCAAGCGCCTGGGCGTCGACCGGGTCCTGGTCTGTGGCCTGCAGACGGAAACCTGCGTGCTGGCTGCGGGCTTCGCGCTGTTCGACGCAGGGCTGGCCCCGACGCTGATCACCGACTTGACCGTAGGCTCGACCCTGGACCGGTCCGGCCAACTGGGCATCGACCTGTGGAAGCACCACTTCGGCCAGGTGACTACCGCAGCTGAGGTCATTGCAGGTCTCTAGGCTCTGTACGAAATGTATCCGCACCCGCCCATACTGCGTTGAAAGGCATGCTCATGCACGCCAGTACACTGCGCTTGCTCGCCCCGTTTCGCCTTGTCTGGCCTTCGCGGGAACACATTTCATACAGACCCTAAGGTCCGCCTGGCCCATGAGCCGCCTCAGGGTTAAAGTGAGCTTCAAGGTCAATTCACTACAAGGTGCTGCATGAAAATTGGCGAATTGGCGAAGCTCACCGGCCTGGCACCATCGCGCATTCGTTTCTACGAGGCGAGCGGATTGATCCATGCCGTTGAGCGCAAGGCCAACGGTTACCGTGACTACGACGCTGACGCCGTCTGGGTGCTGGAGATGATCACCAGCGCCCAGGCAGCGGGTTTTACCTTGGAGCAGATCCGCCATCTGATGCCCGTCAACGCCAACGTCTGGCGCCATGATGAACTGCTCGATGGGCTCAAGCGCAAGGTCGAGGAGATCGAGGTGCTGCAGCAACAGTTGGCGCGCAACAAGGCGCAACTGCTGCTGGTGATCGATGGCATCCAGGGCAAGCCCGAAGGCATGGCATGCGCGGACAACACACAGCGCGTACTCAACCAATTGCGTGAAGACATGGCCGCCAGCAAAACTGGCATCGACAGGTAATCGACTACCGTAATCGATCTGGGTATTGACCTTAAAGTTGGCTTTAAGGATATCGTCGCTGGCACCGTCCAATGAGGTGCCGCCATGAACGCTTTCACCCCCCTCGTACTGCCTAACGGCTCCACCCTCGCAAACCGCATTGCCAAGGCGGCCATGGAAGAAAACATGGCCGACGCCGACCACGCGCCATCTGCTCGATTGATGCGCCTTTACCAGGCGTGGGCGGAGGGTGGCGCAGGCCTGCTCATCAGCGGCAACGTGATGGTCGACTCCCGCGCCATGACAGGTCCGGGGGGAGTCGTTCTGGAAGATGACCTGCACCTGGAGCGGTTCCGGGAGTGGGCGCGCATCGGACAGGCGCAGGGCGCGCAGTTCTGGCTGCAGATCAACCACCCCGGTCGGCAGATGCCGGCCAACCTCGGTCAGGCGACCTGGGCGCCTTCGGCCGTGGCGCTGGAGCTGGGCACGATGTCCCGGCATTTCAGCAAGCCCCAGGCCATGACGACGCAGGTCATCGAGGACATCATCCGGCGTTTTGCCCGAAGCGCGCAGTTGGCAGAGCAGGCGGGCTTTACCGGCGTGCAGATCCATGCCGCCCATGGCTACCTGCTCAGCCAGTTCCTTTCGCCGTTGACCAACCAGCGCACTGACCAATGGGGCGGCGCCCTCAAGAACCGCGCGCGCCTGTTGCTGGAGATCGTCAAGGCTGTGCGGGCGGCGGTGTCGCCAGGCTTTGCCGTCGCGGTAAAGCTCAACTCGGCTGACTTCCAGCGCGGCGGCTTCAGTGCCGACGATGCCAAGGCGGTCGTGGGCCTGCTCAACCCACTGGGCATCGATCTTGTCGAGCTTTCCGGCGGCAGCTATGAAGCGCCAGCCATGCAAGGCCAGGCGCGGGATGGCAGCACATTGGCGCGGGAGGCCTATTTTTTGGAGTTCGCCCGCGAGATTCGCGAAGTGGCGACCGTGCCGGTCATGGTGACCGGCGGTATCCGCCGATTGCCGGTTGTAGAACAGGTGATCGACAGTGGCGTCGACCTGGTCGGCATCGGCACGGCGCTGGCGATCGATCCTGCCTTGGCGCGTGATTGGCAGGCGGGGCAGCTCAGCGCCCCGCAACTGCCGGCGATCACCTGGAAGAACAAAGCGCTCGCCTCGCTGGCCAACATGGCGGTGGTCAAGTACCAGTTGAACAAGCTTGCCCGGGGCAAGGCGCCTGATCCTGCGGTGGCGCCAGGTTGGGCGTTGATCGTGCAGCAACTGGCCAATGCCCTGCGCGCTCGCCAATACCGGCGCAGGATGGCGAGCCGGTGAGTGTGCGCAGCCGGCTGCATGGCGGCATGGGCGTCCCCGCACTAGCCCCCGGTGACCGGCGGGAAGAACGCCACATCGTCGCCATCGTGCAACGGCTCATCCAGGTCACAGAGCTCCTCGTTGCGTGCGCACATCAGGCCTGCATGGCCCAGCGTCGTCGCCCAGGGTTCACCGCGCTCGGACAGCAGGTCCCGCAGATCGCGCAGGCTGGTCAGCGCAGGTGTCCAATGCAGCGATTCGCTGTCAATGCCCAACTGCTCCCGGAAGCGTGCGAAGTACTGAAGCTGGATCACGGCAGTTCCTCCAGACGATAGGTACCGGAACGTCCGCCGGATTTCCTGGGCAGGCGCACCCAATCGATCTGCATGCTGCGATCGACGGCCTTGCACATGTCATAAAGGGTCAGCGCCGCGACACTCGCCGCGGTCAGGGCCTCCATCTCCACGCCGGTTACACCCTTGAGGCTGCAGGTGGCGATGATGCGCACCGAGTCCGGGTTGACCGCCTTGATCTCCACGCTGACCGCCGTCAACAGCAACGGATGGCACAGCGGGATCAGCTCATGGGTACGCTTGGCTGCCATGATGCCGGCGATGCGCGACACTGCGAACACATCGCCCTTGGGGTGACCTGCGGTGACGATCAGGTTGAGGGTTTCAGGCTTCATCCGCACCCAGGCTTCGGCAGTGGCCTGTCGGTGCGTTTCGGACTTGTCGGTGACATCGACCATCTGGGCGTTGCCGCGCGTGTCCAGGTGGGTCAACGAGGAAGGCGAGTCGACGGTGGGTGTCATTGGGGCTCCGGGGCATCGTGTCATGCCGGCTGAGGGCAGGCTCGAGGGCGCTGTCTGTCGGGTGGTCAGGCTTTCTGGCCAATGGCCGGTGGCGGGCTCGGCGTGAGCAAGGCCCGGGCGTGGGCGAAGCATTTTTCCGCCAGCGCCGAGCGTGGCTCGTTGCGGCGCAGCAGCAGGCCAACCGGTGCATGGATGTTGGCGCTGGCGATGGGGATGATGCGGATATGTTCACTCAGCTCCTCCAGCCCATCGTCGAGCGGCATGATGGCGCAGCACAGCCCGGCGCAGACGGCCTGTATCAACTGGTAGGTCGAATCGCTTTCAAGCACGGGGGTGGGATGTAGGCCGCGGCTGCGCAAGCTCAAATCCAGCGATTGGCGGTAGTGCATGCCTTGGGAGAGCAAGCCCAGCGGCAGCCCGGCGAGCGTTTCCCAAGGCAGTTCGGGCCCGTCGAAGCGAAAGTGCCGGGTGTCGTACAGCAAGCCCATGCGGGTGGCGCCTAGTTCGATGATCTCGAAATAGCTGCTGTTGACCCGATCGAGGTAGCAGATGCCCAGGTCAAGCTGGTTACGGCTCAGGCCATCGATGACCTGTTCGGAGCTGAGCGAGGACAGCTGTACGGTGAGTTCGGTGTACTGCGCGAGCAGTGGCTTGAGCAACTGCATGGCATTGAAGCTCGACAGCGGCACCATGCCAATGCGCAGGCTGCCGACGATCTGCCCACGGCAATTGGCGGCTTCGGTCTGCAGGCCGTCATAGGCGGCTAACAGGGTGCGCGTCCAGGCCAGAATCCGTTCGCCGGCCTCGGTAAACCCTTCGAATCGCTGGCTACGGGTCACCAGCACCAAGCCCAACTCGTCCTCCAGGTTGCGCAGGCGCATCGAGAGGGTCGGCTGGGTAATATGGCACAGCGCGGCGGCCTGGCCAAAGTGCCGGGTCTGGTCCAGCGCAATCAGAAATTTAAGTTGTTTGATATCCATCGCTCGCCCTGCAAACACATGAGTCGTATCGGAGGTGTATTGCCTTGAACCGATCGTTTACATGTTGACGCTGGCAGTCAGTGTATTGAAACGGGTCGAAACCCTGTGGCGGCGAAAAGTAAAGTGAAAGAACTAGAGTGTCCAATGGGAATTTACGAACACCTGATAGATCCTGCTGATCAACGGACGATGATAGGTGATATCGATAATGCGGTATGAATTATTGATTGGACGAACAGGGCAGGGCGCTCTAGTTTCTCGCGAATGACGGCCCCCTGTTTATTTAGAGTGTTCACGATGAGTTCAAAACCCATTGCGCAATTCATTCCCCTGAACGTTGCCGTGTTGACGGTCAGCGATACCCGGACTTTCGAAACCGACACCTCGGGCGAGTTGTTGGCCACCCGCGCGGTGGAAATGGGGCATCGTCTGGTGGCTCGAGCCTTGCTCAAGGACGATCTCTATCGGATACGAGCCCAGGTCGCGGGCTGGATCGCTGACGATCAGGTGCAGGTGGTATTGATCACCGGCGGCACCGGCTTCACCGGGCGTGACAGCACCCCGGAGGCGGTGGCCTGCCTGCTGGACAAGCACATCGAAGGCTTTGGCGAGCTGTTCAGGGCCCTGTCGATCCTGGATATCGGCACCTCGACGGTGCAGAGCCGCGCGTTGGCAGGGCTGGCCAACGGCACGCTGGTATGTTGCCTGCCGGGCTCCACCGGGGCCTGCCGCACGGCCTGGGAGGGCATTTTGGTGGAGCAGCTGGATTCGCGGCATCGGCCGTGCAATTTCGTGCCGCACCTCAAGGCCATCGAGCGCTGCGGCTCGCGGCAGTGAACTCGAGCCTGCAGGGGCGGATTACCCGCGAAACGGGCAATTCGGTGTATGGCACCGGCTGCGCCGGTGTTCGCGGCGGTTCAACGCCTCGATAAACCCGCTTGCACAGGTGGCGAATGGGCCCGCAATTACACCTGAATTAATGGGGCTCCTCAACTGGGGTAACTATTTCGGGTGTGTGATTGTTTTTTATTAATACTTGATCAATAGCGTCGATCACGCCCTGAACGTTCGCGGGGATAAAGACCTGGCGGCAGTGATAGATAAACCTGATCATGTCGTCATTACTTTTGATTTGACGGAGGGTGGCGGCAAAAATAGTCTGCCGCTGTCAAAGTTTGAAGTGTGTTGTTCAACTTCTGTACGTAAGTTGAACGTGAGCGCTTCAATTCGATCTCCCGCCGAGTATCAATCAAAGGGTACCCCGATGAGCGAAGAAGAACATATCAGAAGTTACAACGGCCCGGCCGCCGGGTGGGGCGCGCTCAAGAGCGTGACCAAAGCCTGGCTGGGCAGCGAGAATGCCTTCAAGAACCTGCGCATGATGCTCAAGACCAACCAGAACAGCGGTTTCGACTGCCCCGGTTGTGCCTGGGGCGAGTCGCCGGAAAGCGACATGGTCAAGTTCTGTGAGAACGGCGCCAAGGCGGTCAACTGGGAAGCCACCGGGCGTTCGGTGGATCCGGCGTTCTTCGCCAAGTACAGCGTCAGCGCCCTGGCCGAGCAGAGCGACTATTGGCTTGAGTACCAGGGCCGACTGACCCACCCCATGCGTTACGACGCGGCCACCGACCATTACGTGGAAACCTCCTGGGACGACGCCTTCGCGCTCATCGCACAGCACCTGCAGGCGCTCGAGTCGCCCAATCAGGCCGAGTTCTATACCTCAGGGCGGGCCAGCAACGAGGCGGCGTACCTGTACCAGCTGTTCGTGCGGGCCTTCGGTACCAACAACTTCCCGGATTGCTCGAACATGTGCCACGAAGCCAGTGGCGTGGGCATGGGCGAATCCCTCGGTGTGGGCAAGGGCACCGTGGTATTCAACGACTTGGAAGAAGCTGACGCGATCTTCGTCATCGGGCAGAACCCCGGCACCAACCACCCGCGCATGCTCGAACCACTGCGCGAGGCGGTCAAGCGTGGTGCCCAGGTGATCTGCTTCAATCCCCTCAAGGAGCGTGGCCTGGAGCGTTTCCAGCATCCGCAGCATCCGTTCGAAATGCTCAGCAACGGCTCGGAGCCGACCAATACCGCGTACTTCCGCCCGGCGTTGGGCGGCGACATGGCGGCCATGCGTGGCATCGCCAAGTTCCTGCTGCAGTGGGAACGCGAGGCCCAGGGCAAAGGCGAGCCGGCGGTGTTCGACCACGCCTTCATCAAGGCGCACACCTCGGGTGTGGACGCCTACCTGGCAGTCCTGGATGCCACGTCCTGGGAACATATCGTCGAGCAGTCCGGCCTGAGCCTGGCCGAGATCGAGCTGGCCGCGCGCATGTACCGCAAGGCCGAGCGGGTGATCATGTGCTGGGCCATGGGCGTGACCCAGCACCGCCACTCGGTCCCGACCGTGCAGGAGATCATCAACCTGCAACTGCTGCGCGGCAACGTCGGCAAGCCCGGCGCGGGCCTCTCGCCGGTGCGCGGTCACAGCAACGTGCAGGGTGACCGCACCATGGGTATCGACGAACAGCCGCCGGCGCGACTGCTCGATGCGCTGCAGTGGCGCTTCCAGTTCGAGGTGCCGCGTGAGCATGGGCACAACGCGGTACTCGCCATCAAGGCCATGGAAGAGAAACGTGCCAAGGTGTTCATCGCCTTGGGCGGTAACTTCGCCCAAGCCACGCCAGACACTCCGCGTACCCACGCGGCGCTGCGCAATTGCGAACTGACGGTGCACATCGCCACCAAGCTCAACCGCTCGCACCTGGTGACTGGCCGCGATGCACTGATCCTGCCGTGCCTGGGCCGCACCGAGATCGACCTGCAGGCCGAAGGCCCGCAAGGCATCACGGTCGAGGACACCTTCAGCATGGTGCACATCTCCCACGGCCAGCTCAAACCCCGCTCGCCGCACCTGCGCTCGGAGCCGGCAATCATTGCCGGCATGGCCAAGGCGACCCTGGGCAATCATCCGATCGATTGGGAATGGGTGATTGGTGACTATGCCCGCATCCGCGACCTGATCGCCGACACCATTGCGGGCTTCCAAGATTTCAATGCCCGGCTGCAGCAACCGGGCGGTTTCCATCTGGGCAACGCGGCGGCCGAGCGCGAATGGAACACCGCCACCGGCAAGGCCCAGTTCACGCCCAGCGAGCTGCCGGTGCACCTGGTCAACGAGACCGTGCTCGAACGCGGCGAGCGGCCCGATCTGATTCTGCAGACCCTGCGTTCGCACGATCAGTACAACACCACCCTGTACGGCCTGGACGACCGCTACCGGGGCGTGTTCGGCCTGCGCGAGGTGGTGTTCGTCAACGAGGCTGACATTCGCCGCCTGGGCTTTGAGCCCGGCGAGCATGTGGACATGGTGTCGCTCTGGGAAGACGGCCGTGAGCGGCGTGTATCGGGCTTTCAGTTGGTGCCCTACGACCTGCCTGAAGGCCAGGCCGCAGCGTACTACCCGGAAACCAACCCGCTGGTGCCCCTGGAAAGCTACGGCGACCGGACCTACACGCCGACGTCGAAATTCGTCGCCATCAGGCTGGAAAAGGCACGGCCGGACAACCTGATCCACACCGTTGCCGAATAACCCTCACGTTCCCCTGTGCACAGGCCCTGGTCGGTAACGGTCGGCGGCCTGCAAGGATATTGTCATGTCGAATCTAGGTGCGTTGGACCTGGCGCGGATTCAGTTCGCCTTCACGGTCTCGTTTCACATCATCTTTCCCGCCATCACCATTGGCCTGGCAAGCTTTCTGGCGGTGCTCGAAGGCTGCTGGCTGAAGACCAGCAACGCGGTCTACAAGGACCTTTATCACTTCTGGTCGAAGATCTTCGCCGTCAACTTCGGCATGGGCGTGGTCTCGGGCCTGGTCATGGCCTACGAGTTCGGCACCAACTGGGCGCGCTTTTCCGACTTCGCCGGCAGTGTGACCGGGCCGTTGCTCACCTACGAGGTGCTGACGGCGTTCTTCCTGGAAGCGGGCTTCCTGGGTGTGATGTTGTTCGGCTGGGACCGGGTAGGGCGCAAGCTGCACTTCTTCGCCACCATCATGGTGGCCATCGGCACGCTCATCTCGATGTTCTGGATTCTCTCGTCCAACAGCTGGATGCAGACACCGCAAGGTATCGAGATCATCGATGGCCGTGTCGTGCCGATGGACTGGTTCAAGATCGTCTTCAACCCGTCGTTCCCGTACCGCCTGGCGCACATGGCGTTGGCCGCATTCCTCTCGACTGCGCTGTTCGTGGGTGCCTCGGCCGCCTGGCACCTGCTGCGTGGCCGCGATACGCCACAGGTGCGCAAGATGCTGTCGATGGCCATGTGGATGATCCTGGTGGCCACGCCTGTGCAGGTCGTGGTGGGCGATGCCCACGGGCTCAATACCTTGGAACATCAGCCGGCCAAGATCGCAGCCATCGAAGGTCACTGGGAAAACATCCCGGGCGAGGCCTCGCCACTGGTGTTGTTCGGCCTGCCGGACATGGACGCCGAAAGGACCCGCTACAGCCTGGAGGTGCCTTACCTGGGCAGCCTGATCCTGACCCACAGCCTGGACAAGCAGATTCCGGCGCTCAAGAGCTTTGCCAAAGAGGACCGACCCAACTCCACGATCATCTTCTGGAGCTTTCGGGTCATGGCTGGACTGGGCATGTTGATGCTGGCCTGTGCGCTGCTGGCACTGGTGTTGCGCCGAGGCGGCGCCCTGTACCGCAACCGACTCTTCCTGTGGTTCGCCTTGCTCATGGGGCCTTCCGGCCTGATCGCCTTGCTCGCCGGGTGGTTCACCACCGAGGTCGGCCGTCAGCCGTGGGTGGTCTACGGCATGTTGCGCACCACGCAGGCGGCGTCCAATCACAGCGCTACCCAGATGAGCATCACCCTGGCGCTGTTCGTCCTGATCTACTTCTCGGTGTTCACGGTGGGTATCGGCTACATGATGCGTCTGGTACGCAAAGGGCCGAAAGCACATGAGGGGCACGTATCGCCTGAGCAACCGGGCCAACTTGCGACAGCGCGTCGTCCGCTGTCGGTAGCGGATTGATAGGGGAGCGCAAGCATGGCAATTCAAGGTATCGACTTGTCCGTCATCTGGGGCGTGATCATCGCCTTCGGCCTGATGATGTACGTGATCATGGACGGCTTCGACCTAGGCCTGGGGATCCTGTTTCCCCTGATCAGCGACTCCAGCGAGCGCGATGTGATGATGAACACCGTCGCGCCGGTCTGGGATGGCAATGAAACCTGGGCGGTGCTGGGGGCCGCGGCGCTGTATGGCGCATTCCCGCTGGCGTACTCGGTGATTCTCGAGGCGCTGTACCTGCCGCTGGTGCTGGTACTGGCCGGGCTGATCTTCCGCGGCGTCGCGTTCGAGTTCCGCTTCAAGGCGCACCCGCGTAAGCGCCACCTCTGGGACAAGGCGTTCATCGGCGGCTCGGTGCTGGCCACGTTCTTCCAGGGCGTTGCCATCGGCACCTATATTTCGGGTATCCCCGTGGAGAACCGCCAGTTCGCCGGCAGCGCGCTGGACTGGCTGGCGCCGTTCCCGCTGTTCTGCGGCGTGGGTTTGATCCTGGCCTACGCGTTGCTGGGTAGCACCTGGCTGCTGATCAAGACCGACGGCATGCTGGAGTCGCGCATGCGTCATTACAGCCGTCCGCTGCTGTACCTGCTGGCGATGGTGATCGTGGTGATCTGTGCCTGGACGGCCTGGCTGCACGCCGACATTGCCCAGCGCTGGTTCGCCGGCAGCCACTGGATCCGCTCTGCACTGATTGCCGGATTGGCCGTGGTGGCGGTGGTGGTGATCCAGAAGACCCTGCGCAAGCGCCATTCGCACTTGCCGTTCATGGGCGTGGTGGCCTTGGTGTTCCTCGGCTACCTGGGGCTTGCGATCAGCATCTGGCCGAACATCGTGCCGCCGTCGATCAACCTCTGGCAGGCCGCCGCGCCGTTGACAAGCCAGCTGTTTGCCTTGATGGGCGCGCTGTTCATCATTCCGATCATCCTGGCCTACACGTTCTGGAGCTACCACGTGTTCCGCGGCAAGGTCAAAGCGGGGGATGCCTATCACTGAGTTCCCCCGGGACGGGCTGGACGCCTCCCGCCTTAGAGCCAAATTACTGCGCCTCTCCAGTGGAGCAGGCGCGTGCCCTTGGCGATCTGGCGGGAGGGTAAAGCAGATTCAGGGCGCCGGCTGCTGGTCGGCGGTTTCTGCGAGGACGGGCCCGTACGAGAGGTAGTACGCCAGGCCCACAAAGAATGCACCCCCCACTGCGTTGCCCAGGAAAACGGCGCCGATGTTCTGCGCAAACTGAGCCCAGCTCAGGTAGCCCGCGAAAATGGCTGCGGGAATCAGGAACATGTTGGCAACCACATGCTGAAAGCCGATGGCGACAAAAGCCATGATCGGGAACCAGATCCCCAGGATCTTGCCGCTGACATCCTTGCTGGCGTAGGACAACCACACCGCCAGGCACACCAGCCAGTTGCAGCCGATGCCTGAAATGAACCCATGGAGAAAATCAGCATTCACCTTGGCGTTTGCCGCCGCCAAGGTCTTTGCCAGATACGCGCCCTGTGACAGACCCAGCAGGTGGCCGAAGCAGTAGGCGACAAACAGTGCACCCAGCAGATTGGCCAGGGTGACCAGCAACCAGTTGCGCGCCACCGCGGCCAGTTGAATCCGCTTGGCGAACAGGGCCATGGGCAGGGTCATCATGTTGCCGGTCAGGAGTTCGCCTCCGGCGAGGATCACCAGGATCAGGCCTATGGGAAACACCGCAGCGCCGAGCAGGTTGCCCAGCGAAGCCCATTGAACCGGGATCAGGGTGCTGACATGGATCGCCAGCAGGAACCCCAGCGAAATGAATGCTCCGGCCAGAAAGCCCAGAATCAAAGTTGAGAGGGTTGGCAGATGGGCTTTTTTGTAACCGGTCTCGATGACGAGTCCGGCAATTTGCGCGGGGGTATTCACAGGCATCTCAGTGGCTCAGTTAACGATATGCGACCGGGCACACTCTTGCGGTCACGCGCCTTCGCCGGCGATGGAGGTCGGTCCGATCTGGCAGGTGCAAGAGGTGGATTTGAACAATGGCGAGAACGCGGGGCATCCGGCGCGGCATCAGGGCGACGGAAATTAGCTGAGACAAATTGAAGCAGTCCAATTATTTAAGTGGATCACTTGATAAGCGTTGTCGATGACCTGGAAGGAGTGGGGTAGACGGCCCGTTCGTGGGTTTGCAGTGTGCTATACCCTTTAACCGAGCCTAGCGTCGGCTGCCTGGTGCACCGGCAAGGGCTCATGATTTCTGACTGTCAACAAGGCGAAACCCGTGAACATGAACATTTCCGAGATCGAGCCCCAAGCTGTCGATACCCCGATTACCCGCAGCGCCATCTTCATCGTGGCTACGCTCAAGCCCGCAGATGGCAGCCGTGACAGCGTCCGTGCGCTCTGTGGCGACCTCGCCGGCCTGGTTCGGTCAGTCGGCAAGCGTGTGCCATCAGGCAATCTTTCCTGCGTGGTCGGCTTCGGCGCTGGCGTGTGGGAGACGCTGTTCGGGGCACCGCGCCCGGCGTCGTTGCATCCGTTCCGCGAATTCGGCAGTGGCGATCGCGTTGCGCTAGCCACTGCAGGGGACATTCTGCTGCACATCCGCGCCGAACAGATGGACCTGTGCTTTGAATTGGCCGCGCAGGTCATGAAGCGCCTGGAGGGCGCCGTGACGGTGGTCGACGAGGTCCAGGGTTTCCGGTACTTCGACATGCGCAGCATCATCGGTTTCGTCGACGGCACCGAGAACCCCACTGGCCGCGAGGTCGGCAAGTTCACCCTCGTCGGCGACGAAGACCCCTCGTTCGCGGGGGGAAGCTACGTGCTGGTGCAGAAGTACCTGCACGACATGACCGGCTGGAACGGGCTGTCCACGGCGGAGCAGGAAAACATCATCGGGCGGACCAAACTGTCGGACATCGAGCTGGACGCGTCGGTAAAACCCAGCTGTTCGCACAGCTCGCTGACCACCTTGGAGAAAAATGGCCAAGAGGTGAAGATCCTGCGCGACAACATGCCCTTCGGGCGTCCCGGCGCAGGGGAGTTCGGCACCTATTTCATCGGCTATGCCCGCTCGCCGGCGCCGATCGAGGAAATGCTCGAGAACATGTTCGTCGGCAAGCCGGCAGGCAACTATGACCGGCTGCTGGACTACAGCCGGGCGGTGACGGGCGGGCTGTTCTTCGTGCCGTCGGCAACCTTCCTGGCCGCCTGCGAGGACTAACCGAGGCGACAGCGCCCACGTGACGACGTGGGCGCTGTCGTTTCCGGGCGGCTTGGAATCGGACTTCAAGCCGACGGTGGTATTGCGCGCAGCGCCCTGGTCGCTGCTGCAAGTGTTCACATCTCCCCGGCACGATTGCGTTGGCTGATTACACTGTTGGAAGCGCCACACATGGAGTACCTGGGATGGGCTGTGTGCTGATCGTTGTCGCTCGCCAGTCGGCGGACCTTGTGTTCGGTGTATGTGCGGCCAGGTGCTCAGGGAGTCTGCCGCGATGAACACCCCCGGACGTGGCATCTCTTTGCAGCTTCTGGTGGCGCTGGCAATCATGCTGGGCATGTTGCTGCTGGGCGCAGGCCTGGCCTGGCAGGGCTACAGCGGAGTCCGACAGACCCTGCTGGCTGCCGCTGGGGATACTGCCCAGCAGGTGGGCAAGACGATCGACGAGCGTGCCCGCCGGCTGGTCGATCCGGTACAGAGCAGTCTGCGGTTGCTGGCCGCTGATCCGCTCGCCGGCGACCTGGCCCAACGCCTGGAGCGGCTCCCGCAACTGGTAGAGAGCCTGAACGCCAACAAGATGCTCAGCGCCGCCTACGTGGGGTACGCCAATGGCGAGTTCCTGCTCGTGCGCAGGCTTAGGGACCCACAGTTGCTCGAGCGTTTCGCGGCGCCACCTGGCACGGCCTTCCTGGTGCAGAGCGTCAGCCAGCAGGCGGGCGGGGCGATGTCAGGCCAATGGCGCTTCTATGACCGCCAACTCAACCTGCTCCAGGCCCAGGTCAAGCCGGACTACCAGTTCGATCCGCGCGCGCGACCTTGGTTCGTCGAGGCTTCAGGACAGAGCACCACCGTGCTGACCCGCCCTTATGTGTTCTTCACCACCCGCGAGGTCGGCATGACCCTGGCCCAGCGCAGCATCAAGGGCGAGGCGGTGATCGGCATGGATGTCTCGGTCGACGACCTGGCCAGTGAAAGCCGGGACCTGCGCATGACCGCAGGGACCGAGCTTGCGGTGATCGACGATCAAGGCAGCGTGGTGGCCTATCCGGACCTCAAGCGGGTCATCGTGCACGAGGGCGAGACGGTGCGCCTGTCGCGCATCACCGAGCTTGGTATTCCCAGCCTTGCGCAGCTGTATGCCGACCTACCCCAAGGCGACAGCCCCAAGCGTTACCAGGTGGGCGGGGAAGCCTGGTACGGCATGCGTGTGCCGCTCACCACCTTGGCCGGGCAGGACTTGCAGGTGCTGATCGCCGTCCCTGCCCATGAGCTGCTGGCGGGGGCGCGCAAGGTGTTGTTCGAGCAGTTGCTCTGGACCGCGGCGTTGATGGCCGTGCTGCTGGTGCTGGGCGGCTTGCTCGGCCAGCGTATCGGTCGCCCGTTGCGCCTGCTGGCCGAGCAGGTGCGCGGCCTGGCAGGTTTCGATTTCAGCCGCGAGGTGGGGGTCAGGTCACGGGTGTCGGAGGTGCGTGAGCTGAGCCAGGTGCTCAGCCGCATGTCCGGCACGATCCGCAGCTTCCAGGCGATCACCCTCACGCTCAGCCGTGAGAGCCAACTGGAGCGCATGCTCGAAGGCGTGTTGGCGCACCTGGTCGATGCCGCTGGCGTGCACGCTGGAGCGGTCTACCTGTTCGATGCGGAGCACGCGCAGTTGCGCCTGGCCACCTGCTGCGGCAGCGAGGCCTATCCAGCGCAGCTGCAGATTCAACCGGGCGATCACCAGGACTTGGCGTCAGTCGTCACCCATGCCCTCGACCTGAGCGGGCGCAGCCTGGCGGTGGTGCTCAACGACCGCAGCCAGGCGC
Source organism: Pseudomonas sp. PKS (assembly GCF_051913525.1). NCBI lineage: Bacteria > Pseudomonadati > Pseudomonadota > Gammaproteobacteria > Pseudomonadales > Pseudomonadaceae > Pseudomonas > Pseudomonas sp. PKS. The sequence goes on from NZ_JBEGDO010000001.1 coordinate 136,945, forward strand.
TGCTCGGCATCCTGGTGCTGCAACTGGAGGCTGGTCAGGCGGGCGAAGGGGTGGGGCAGCCCTTTCGACGCTTTGTCGAGGAGTTGTCCGGCGCCGCGGCCGTGGCCATCGAGACGCGCCAGCTGGTCGAGGCCCAGCAACGCCTGCTCGATGCCATGATCAAGTTGTTGGCCGATGCCATCGACGCCAAGAGCCCCTACACGGGCGGTCATTGCGAGCGGGTGCCGCAATTGGCCCAGATGCTGCTGGACAAAGCCGTGCAGGCCGACAGCGGCCCCTATGCCGACTTCACCATGAGCGACGCCGAGCGTTATGAGTTTCATGTCGCTGCCTGGCTGCACGACTGCGGCAAGGTCACCAGCCCCGAATACGTGGTGGACAAGGCGACCAAGCTGGAAACCCTCTACAACCGCATCCATGAAGTACGCATGCGCTTCGAAGTGCTCTGGCGCGATGCCGAGCTCGATTACTGGCGTGGGCTTGCCAGTGGCGCGGATCAACCGCCACTGCAGCGCACGCTCGAGCGTGCCCAGGCCGAATTGCAGGAAGCGTTTGCCTTCGTTGCCAAGGCCAACATCGGTGGGGAGTTCATGCAGGAGCAGGACATCGAGCGGCTGCAGCGTATCGGCCAGCGGCGTTGGCAGCGGCACTTCGACAACCGCCTGGGGCTCTCGCGCGACGAGGAAGAGCGTTTGGCAGGTGTCCCCCCCGTGCCGTTGCCGGCCGATGAGCTGCTGTTGGCTGACCGCGACGATCATCGGATGCCCTGGGGCGCGCGCAAGCCGCCTGTGGCCAAGGATGACCCGCGCAACATCTGGGGGTTCGACATGCGCCTGCCGACGCATGCCAGCAACGCCGGTGAGCTGTACAACCTGTCGGTCCAGCGCGGTACGCTCAACGAGGAAGAGCGCTTCAAGATCAACGAGCACATCGTACAGACCATCATCATGCTCGACTCGCTGCCGTTCCCGCGCCACCTCAAGCGCGTGTCGGCCATCGCCGGCAGCCACCATGAGCGGATGGACGGTGCGGGGTATCCGCGCCGGCAGGGCAGGGATGACTTGGGGATTCCTGAGCGGGTCATGGCCATTGCCGATGTCTTCGAGGCCCTGACCGCTGCCGATCGGCCGTATAAACCGGCCAAGACCCTGTCCGAGTCGGTAAAGATCCTGGTCACGATGGCCCGCGACAACCACATCGATGGGCAACTGTTGCGGTTGTTCCTCACTAGCGGGGTGTACCAGGAATACGCGCAGCGGTTCTTGCGGCCCGAGCAGATCGACGCGGTGGATGTGTCGTATTGGGTGGGGCAACTTTAGCGTGGAGCTGGGCGGTATCGGTCCGATCAGCTACCCCTGGCAAGGCGCGTGAAGGGGCGATTGCTTGCCCGCGCTATTTGATACACCGCATCACAAATGAAGTGCTCGGGCCTGTATTTATCCATCCAAGGCAACTTTCTACAGTCTTCTCCACCCGCTGCCCCGTCATTCCGACACCGCAGCGAACGGAGAGCACACCATGCCTTTCATCAGCGTACGTATCACTCGCGACGGCGTCACCCCCCAGCAAAAGGCCCAGGTGATCCAAGAGATCACCCAAACCATGGAGCGTGTCCTGAACAAGGACCCAGCGCTCACCCATATCGTGATCGAAGAGATCGACACGGATAACTGGGGGTACGCGGGCATGACCACGACGGCCTATCGCAAGCAGCAGGCGCAGTGAGCTGTTCGCGCAAGCGCTTTTCCCGAACTTATCGCTTTGACCGAGGAATCATCATGAGCACTTCAAGCAAGGTCGTCATCGTCACCGGCGCCTCCCAAGGCATTGGCGCTGGCGTCGTCAAAGGTTTCCGCGAACGCGGCTGGCAAGTGGTCGCCACCTCCCGCTCTATCCAGCCATCGAGCGACCCGGGCATCCTGACTGTCGCTGGCGACATCGCCGACCCGCAGACCGCCGAGCGCGTCGTTGGCGAGGCGATCGCCCGCTTCGGGCGGATAGACACCCTGGTCAACAACGCCGGCATCTTTGTCGCCAAGCCGTTCACCCACTACACCCATGCCGATTACGCGCAGGTCGTGGCGACCAACATGAGCGGTTTCTTCTACATCACCCAGCAGGCGATGGTGGAAATGGAAAAGCAAGGGCGCGGGCATGTCGTCAGCATCACCACCAGCCTGGTCGATCATGCGATCGATGGCGTGCCTTCGGTATTGGCGTCCCTGACCAAGGGCGGGATCAATGCGGCGACCCGGTCCCTGGCGATCGAATATGCCAAGCGCGGCATTCGGGTCAACGCGGTCTCTCCAGGCATCATCAGAACGCCCATGCATGCTGCCGAAACCCACGAGGCGCTGGGCAAGCTGCACCCGGTCGGTCACATGGGCGGGATTGACGATATCGTGCAGGCGATCCTGTACCTGGAAGGCGCAGGCTTCGTCACCGGCGAGATCCTGCATGTCGACGGTGGCCAGAGCGCAGGCCATTGATCCGAAGGCGGCTTTACCGGCTCGCACGGGTGGTAAAGCCGTTGGGGCCACGATGCTTTTCTGTTGCCGGGTGTGGTAAAGATCTGCCTCAGGATCTTCCGACCCGGTACCTGTGATGAAACGCCATTTCGACGATTTGCAGTTGGGCAGCATCGAACTGTTCTGTCTGGCTGCCGAAGCCGGTAGTTTCACCGCCGCGGCCCAGCTTGCCGGCGTTACCCCCGCGGCAGTCAGCCGCTCGATTCTTCGACTGGAGAAACGACTGGGGTCGCGGCTCTTTGCCAGAACCACCCGCAGTATCCGCCTGACCGAGGCTGGGCGAACCTTCTTCGAGCAGTGCAGCCAGGCTCTCAGTCAACTGGTGGAAGCGCAGCAAACCGTCATGGGCGCTCAGGCGACGCCGTCCGGGCGTTTGCGTATCAGCTTGCCGACCACCTATGGGCATCACCGCATCCTTCCGTTGCTGCCGCTATTTCGCGAGCGCTATCCGCAGGTCACCGTGGAGATTCACCTGGGCAACCGGAACATCGACTTCGTGGCGGAGGGGTACGACCTGGCGATCCGGGTCAGGGCCCAGCCGGATTCGACCCTGGTCGCGCGCTTGCTCGAAGACGCCAAGCTGGTCGTGGTGGCCTCGCCTGCGTATCTGGCCAAGGCCGGCACACCGCAGGTACTGGAGGATCTGGACACGCACGAGTGCATTCAATTCGAGCTGCCCAGCAGTGGGCGGCGGATTTCGTGGCTGTTCCAGGAGCAAGGCCGAGACCGAGAGATCTTCACCGACGGTGGCTATGCCTGCTCCGACGATGTCCTGGGCGGCGTCACGCTCGCTCAACATGGTGCGGGGCTGTTCCAGACCTACAAGTTCATTGTCGAGCAACAGCTGGCCGATGGTCGTCTGGTCGAGGTTCTCGATGCTTTTGGCGGGCGCTCCCGGCCCTACACCTTGCTGTATCCCCATGGGCGCTCCATTCCTCAGCGGGTCAGGGTCTTCGTGGACTTTCTGCTGGAGTACCGCGAGCAGTGGGCAGCGCTGTAATCCCAGGGTGGTCGCCTTCCTCCGGGGCTGAATGTATCTCTGTGTATCTAAGCGCCCGCTTGCACGGCTTCGCTTACAAATGCCGCTGCCTGCGGATACGTGCGCGATACAAGCGTGAGGCCAAATGAACCTGCCTGAACGAAACGGCCCTAGGCCACGTTCCCAGGCACGTTCGCCCTAGCGGCCAATCGCATAGATATTTCGGAGAATCACCATGTCCCGTTCCCAGTTCCCTAGCAAGACCCGCCTCGGCCTGCTCACCATTGCCCTGGTCGGAGGCATCAACATGACATCCGCCGCCTTCGCCGTGGACGCAATGCCCCAGGGCTATCAGCTTGCTTCCGCGCAAAAAGCCGGGGAGGGCAAGTGTGGCGAGGGCAAGTGCGGTGCCAGTGGTGCCAAGGCCAAGGCGACCCAGGCTGAAGGCAAGTGCGGCGAGGGCAAGTGCGGTGCCGATGGCGCCCAGGCCAAGGCAACCCAGGCCGAAGGTAAGTGCGGAGAGGGCAAGTGTGGCGATGCCTCCTTCGCCCGTACCGACGCCGACCATGATGGCCGTGTCTCGCGTGCCGAACTGCTGGCGGTAGCGCCCAAGGCCAATGCCGAGTTCGATGCCATCGACGCCAATCACGATGGTTTCCTCTCCGAGGGTGAGGTGTACCAGTTCCGCAAGAACCAGTTCGACGCCAACGGCAAGCCATTCCCTTCCGATCTGTACAGCAAGTTGAGCCAGGCCAGGAACTGACCTTCACTGATCGCCTCCCCGAGCCCTTGGCCGGGGAGGGAACAGCACTCCCAGGAGATCACCCATGAGTACTTCGTTTGCCTTGCACGGTGCCGGGCTCGGCCTGCGTCGGTCGCTTTTGCCTGAGCTGCTGAACATGGATGTTGGTGCGGTGGATTTTCTCGAATGTGCGCCGGACAACTGGATCGGCGTCGGCGGCGCCTACGGTGAGAGCCTGGCCCGTCTGGCCGAGCGCTTCCCGCTGTCCTGTCACGGCCTTTCGTTGTCCCTTGGTGGCCCCGAACCGCTGGATCATGAGTTCCTGCGGCGCATCCGCGCCTTTTTCGATCGGCATGATGTCCCGCTGTTCAGCGAACACCTGAGCTACTGCAGCGATGACGGCCACTTGTACGACCTGATTCCCATGCCTTTCACCGACGAAGCGGTGCGCCATACCGCCGGGCGTATCCGTGAGGTCCAGGATGCCCTCGGCCGACGCATCGCTGTCGAGAACATTTCCTACTACGCGGCGCCTTACCAGGCGATGAGCGAGATCGATTTCTTGTGCGCGGTGTTGGATGAGGCCGACTGCGACCTGTTGCTGGACGTCAATAATCTGGTCGTCAACGCCTGCAACCACGGCTACGACGCTGACGCCTTCCTTGCCCGTGTACCGGCCGGGCGGGTGGCTTGTCTGCATGTGGCCGGTCATTACGATGAGGCGCCTGACCTGAAGATCGATACCCATGGTGCTGCGGTGCAGCATGACGTCTGGCAGCTGTTGCACAGCGCCTACCAGTACCTGGGGGTGGTGCCGACCTTGCTGGAGCGCGATTTCAATTTCCCGCCACTTGGCGAACTGCTCGGCGAGGTGGATGCCATCCGGGCGCTGCAGGCCGCCGCGCAAGTGCCGGAGGTGCGTCATGGCTGAGACTTTGCGCGAACAGCAACTGTGCATGAGCCGTTTCATTCGCGATCCGCACGCCAACCCTGCACCGCCCGGCATCGAGGCGCGGCGTCTGGCGGTTTACCGACAACTGTTTCTGGGCAATATGCAGTCGCTGCTGTCTGGCAGCTTCCCTGTGCTGAGCGCCACGTTGGCCCAGGCGCAATGGCAGTCGCTGACTGCGGAGTTCTATGCCGGCCACCGCTGCAAGACGCCGTTGTTCACCGAAGTGGCAGGGGAGTGGGTCAATTACCTGGAAACCCGCGCCGACCTGCCGGGCTGGGTCGCCGAACTGGCCCACTATGAATGGGTCGAGACCGTGTTGTTACTCAGCGACGCCGCCGACCCGTCCCATGATCCAGAGGGCGACCTGCTCGATGGCGTGCCGCTGCTATCGAGCCTTGCCATGCCCTTGGCCTATGCCTGGCCGGTCAGCCATATCGGCCCCGACCACATTCCGCTAGAAGCGCCAGTCGAACCCACGTTGCTGCTGGCGCGACGCGGTGCAGATCAGAAAATCCACTTCGCGCGGCTTGCGCCCTTGGCCCACGCGCTGCTGGTGTCGCTGCAACAGCAGCCCGTCACCGGTCGTGAACACCTCGCCGTGGTGGCTGGTTGGGCGGGTGTCGAACGAGGGGTTATCGAATCCCAAGGCAGCGCGTTGCTCCACAGCCTCAAAGCCCAAGGCGTCGTAATCGGCACTGCGAGAGACCCAGCAGGTAGCGACCTCCGGCTGCCGGCTGGGAGGGTCGTGGCGTTTTGAGCCACAAATGCCGGGCCTGCGGTTGTTAAGGCGTTTGGTCCGAAATTGCGGCAAAAAATGCATACCGTGCCGATGCCTGCCACTCATAAATGAACACAGATCTTCCTGTGTTCGACTTGAGGTAAGCAATCATGGCTAACAATCAAGACAACCGTGGCGACCAAGGCGGCAAAACGACCGGTGCCGGTCAACAAGGTGGCCAGGGGGCAGGAGGGATGCCCAATCAGCAAAAAGGCGGGCAGGAATCCGGCCGCAAGCCTGAGGACAAGATGAACAAGGACTGGGATCGCTCCAGGGATTCGGGCAGCCAGGGCGGGCAGTCGGGTCAGAACACGACCGACCAACAGAACCCCGCGCAGAAAGACCGCATGGGTGGGCAACAGTCGCAAGGCGACACTGAAAAGTGGGACAAAGACCGCTGATTGCCTTTGAACTGCACTGGGGTGGATAAACCACCCCGGTGCACCGGGTTCACGCCATTGTGGCGGCCGCCGCTTCCTCCAACCACGTCAGCAAGGCTTTCATTTCAACCTGTCGCTCTCGGCCCGGCACGCATACCGCCATGTAACGCGGCCCTGGCAGGCTGATTTCGGGCCTGAAGATCATCAGTTCACCTCGCTTGAGGCTGTCGGCCACCAGTACGTTGCTTGCCAGCACCAAACCATGGCCTGCGATGGCGGCAGCCAGCGCATAGTGCTCGTCATCGAACTCACGCATGCGTGCCCGTTCCAGCCAGTCTGGACAGCCGGCTGCGGCACACCAGCTTTGCCAATTGATCGTGTCGCCTTGCGGGATCTGCCAGCGCAGGTCTATCAGTTGGAGCTGATCCTCATCCAGGCGGGCCAGCACGGTCGGCGCGGCATAGACCGAGAAGCGCTCGTTCATCAGCGGCTGGCTGAACAGCCTTGGATCTGGGCGGCTGACGGCTCGGATGGCCACGTCGACGCTGGAGTCACGCAACAGGTCCACCAGATCGTTACGGGTGTCGACCCGTATGTCCAACTGCGGGAAAGCACGATAGAAAGCGCCGAGCCTTGGAATCAGCCAGCTCGCGGCCAGGCCGGGCGTCGTGGTGAGGGTGAGGGTCAGCGAATTGGTTTTCGGCAGGAAGTGTTCCAGGCTCCGGCTGATATCCAGGAACGCTTGGTGGACCTGGCGATACAGCAGCTCGCCCTGCTCGGTCAGCGCCACGCCTTGCCCGGAGCGCTCGAACAGCAACGCGCCAAGCCGGGCCTCCAGCGCCTTGACCTGGTGGGAAATGGCCGCCGGGGTGACAGACAGTTCCTCGGCGGCGGTCTTGAAACTGCCTAGGCGTGCCGCAGCCTCGAAGCTGCGCAGTGCGTTGAGCGCAAGCGTGGAGAACACCCACCACCTCCCTGGATGAATTGGATTGGGACCGGCTCAATTTATCTCATTTTTCCTGGCCTTCATGGGGCGCTAACGTGACCGGCACTTGCTCAATCATAGGCGCATCGTCATGCAAGGCCCTCTTCGAAAAGTCGTACAGGCTGTGCTTTATGAAGCCATCGCCGTCGCCGTTCTGTCACCCGCCATCGCCCTTGTCTACAAGAATGGCTTGGCGCATGCCGGTGCGCTGTCATTGATGCTGTCCGCCAGCGCCTTGCTCTGGAACGTGGTGTACAACTACCTGTTCGAGTGCTGGGAGAGCCGCCGGGCGAACCGGGCGCGTACTGTCGGAAGGCGCCTGCTTCACTCCGTGGGGTTCGAGGGCGGGCTGGTGGTGCTGTTGGTGCCCTTGGTCGCCTGGTGGCTGCAGATCTCTTGGTGGGCCGCATTGGTGACCGATCTGGGGTTGTTCGTGTTTTTCTTGTTTTATGCGCTGGTGTTCCAGTGGGGCTTCGATCGCGTGTTCGATGTGCCTCTGTCGGCGCAGGGTAGGGCGCCGGCCGATGCGTGCTCCGGGCCCTGACCGCGTTGACTAGGCTCCGTACCAGATGTATCTGCGCTCGCCCATACTGCGTTGAAACGGGCTCGGAATGCTCATGTACCCAGTACACTGCGCGTGCTCGCCCTGTTTCGTCTTGTCTGGCCTTTGCGCGAACATATTTAGACCCTAGGGGGCGAATGCGTCGTGGGTGGCAGCCTTTGCTTGGCTGATCAAGCTCGCGCAACGAATAGTTGGACGCAGCGATCGAGTGATCCCGTTCAGGGAACATTTCCATTTCAGTACTCAGGCCCGTCTAAGTTTTCATCCGTAGCCTCTCTTCCTGTCACCGCGACAACAGGAGGCAAACGCGATGAATACACTCAGCACACGCTGGCTCAACAAGGTACCGGAGGTGACACTTGCCTTCTGGATTATCAAGGTCATGTCCACCACCGTCGGTGAGACTTTCGCTGACTTTCTCGCTGTCGACGTAGGTTGGGGACTTGGTATCACCAGTGCGGTGATGGCGCTGCTGCTGATCGGGGCCCTCGTCTTGCAAATGCGCAAGCATGCCTACGAACCTTGGATCTATTGGTTGAGCGTGGTCCTGGTGAGCATCTTGGGTACCCAGATCACTGATATCTTGACCGACGTATTGGATGTCAGTCTCTACACCAGCACAGCAGTCTTCTCGTTACTGCTGGTTATCAATTTTGCGGTCTGGTATGCGCTGGAGCGCAATTTGTCTATCCGCCAGATCGTTACCCCGCGACGCGAGTTGTTCTACTGGAGCACCGTACTTTGTACCTTTGCTCTGGGTACCGCAGGTGGTGACTTAGCCACTGAGGCGTTGGGCCTAGGTTTTGGTGTTGGGACGTTGATCTTCGGCGCACTGATCGCAGGATGCCTGATAGCGTGGCGGTCGGGCATCAACACGGTCTTGGTCTTTTGGGTCGCTTACGTCCTGACCCGCCCGCTCGGTGCCTCGCTAGGTGATTTGCTTACTCAATCACGCGAATACGGTGGCCTTGGCATGGGAGCCACCTGGACCAGCGCGATTTTCCTTTGCGTCATTTTCATGCTGGTTGGCGTTGCCCAGATTGGCGCCGTTCAGTCCAAGCGACTTGCTCCCTGAAAAAGAGGTGTACTCATCACTGCCATGGCCACCATCACCATGCCCATTCGCACCTCACGTCGGGCTTGCTGTCCCAGGCTGAGCGGCGTACTGCTGCTCGTCAGCTGATCCTCGCAATGGTGGCGTTGGGGCTGTTAGGGCTGGGGCTGGTCTGGCGCTGGCTAGCTCCGGCCCAAGAGGGTGTCAGTCAGTTGCTGCTGGGCGGCGCTTCGCTGCTCGTCGCCATTCCGGTGTTGCGTTCGGCTTGGTACAGCCTGCTGCACCCTAGTCTTCACGGCATCACCGATCAGCTCATCGGCTTGGCCATGTTGTGTGCCTGGGCGACCGGTGATCTCGCTACAGCGGCACTGTTGCCGATCATCATGATCTTCGGCCATATCCTCGAAGAGCGCAGCGTGCTCGGCTCTCAAGAGGCCATTGCGGCACTTGGACAGCTGACCCGCAGCAATGCGCGCCTGATCGACGCCGCTGGCCAGGTGCATGAGGTCGATAACGCGAGCCTCAAGCCTGGAGACCTGGTCGAGGTCCGTGCCGGTGACCGAGTACCGGCTGATGGGCGCATCCTTGAGGGGCAAGCGAGCCTCGATACCGCTCCCATCACTGGTGAATCCATCCCGCAGGAGGTGACGACCGGTATGAACGTCCATGGTGGCTCGATCAATCTGGATGGTCTGCTGCGGATGGAAATTACCCGCGTCGGCGATGACTCTACCTTGGGCAAGGTCATCGCCCTGATGCAGCGCGCCGAACAGGCCAAGCCGCCTATCACGCGGCTACTGGAGCGGCATGCTGGACGTTACATGGTACTGGTGCTGCTGATCGCTGCCGCGACTTGGTTCATAACCAGCGATTCACAGGCCATGTTGGCCGTGCTGGTGGCTGCCTGCCCGTGCGCATTGGTCCTGTCGGCGCCGGCGACAGCGGTGGCAGGCATTGCCGTTGCCGCCCGACATGGCATCCTGATTCGAGGGTCCGCCTTCCTTGAGGAGCTCGCCGACTTGTCTTCGCTGGTCATCGACAAGACAGGCACCCTGACCTACGGCGACCTGCGCCTGCGCAGCGTCGTCGTCACATCGAGTGCAGTGTCGCAAGACGATGTCGTCGATCTTGCCGCAAGTCTCGGCGTGGCCAGTAGCCATCCGGTCAGCCGGGCTCTGGCGACGCTGGTGCCGCACGCCCACCATTTGCCCTTAATGGATGTCCATGAACGCCAAGGCTTTGGGGTATTGGCGCGCACGGCAGAGGGCGAAGCTGCGTTGGGGCGACCGGAGCTGTTCAGGGAATTGGGCATAGCGGTGTCCACTGTCCCTGAACATGATGGTCCCATCGTCGGCTTGGCACAGAATGGACAATTCCTGGGCTGGCTGTTGCTGGCCGACAACGTGCGGGCAGAGTCTGCCGAGGCCATGCAGCAATTGCGTGAACTGGGACTGGAGCGTCAGTTGTTGCTGACCGGAGACCGCAGCCGTGTGGCCGAATCCATTGCTGCGCAGGTAGGCATTACTCGTGTAGTGGCCCAGGCGCTACCCGAAGAGAAAATGCGCCAGGTCAACCGTGAACTTCAGCTTGGCTTCCGCCCCTTGGTGGTCGGGGATGGAATCAATGACTCGCTGGCTCTCAAAGCAGGTGTCGTGGGGGTGGCAATGGGCGCAGGCGCTGCTGATATCGCGCTGGCGGCGTCGGATATCGTGCTTATAAACGGTGACCTGCGGCGCCTAGGCACCTGCATCCGTCTTAGTCGCCGGTGCCGCCGTACACTCCAGATGAATGTGCTGATTGGCCTGGGCTGGACCTTGGTCATCGTTGGGGCGGCAGCTTTTGGTTGGTTGGGCGCGGCAGGGGCAATGATCGCGGCGCTTTTGCATAATCTCAGTACATTACTGGTGCTCATGAACTCTGGGCGCCTATTACGTTATGACGAGAGGATCATGGCGGGAAGCGGTATGTTGGCAGAACATCAGTTGTCAGGTGCTGTGTAAGCGTGATTACGGTGTATCGCAGTTCAGCCGCTGCGTTTGACCATGCCCAGTATGGTCTGGCGCAGCTCTTCCTTTGCCTGCTCTGCAGTGATGTCTCCCACTACCGCAGCATCGGACAGGGCGTCGGCGGCGCCAAGCATCGCCCACAGACTGGCGCTCGATAGGCCGGCAGAGCCCGCGAAGGGCGCAAACACGTCCGCACATTTTTGGATGAACGCTTTCTGATATCGGCGTTTGACGGCCGCAAGCTCCGGAGAGCCACTGAGCGCCGCTAGGACCCCTTGGATCTCACGCCCTTGTGTCAGCACGCAATCGACATAGGCAGCGGCGAAGATACGCGCTTTGTCCGTCAAAGTGGGCTCGGCGGTTGCGACGGCGGCATCGAAAAGGGCTGTCTGTCGAATGTCGTAGTCTTCGTACAGGGCGGCGAGCAGACCATTGCGGGTTCCGAAGTGATCGTAAACCACAGGTTTGGTGATGCCTGCCACATCGGCCAGGCGACCCAGCGTGAGGGCATCCGTACCCTCATCGCCGATCAACGCCCAGGAGGCCTCCAGTAACTGGCGGGTGCGGGCTTCTCGGGGCAGGCGTCGGCGCGAAGGCACGGAAGTTGGTGAGGTCATGCTGCGGATTGTCCCACTCTTGTTCAGTGCTGGGAAGCTGCCATACCGGCGCCCATCTTGTACGCAGTCTCCAGATGAACCTGCGGATAACCCTCATCCGATGCCAGAAGCAAGGTGGAGCTGTGCACGCGGGCTCCGCAGTAATCGAAAATACCGTGGTCGATCTGGGTCTTCATCGCAGGCCCGTAGCCGTGTCGAATGAAGGTCCCTTCATCGGCGCCGCCAACGGCAACCAGGTGGACCTGCAGACGCTGCAGCTTTTTCACGACTTTGCCATTGCCACTGTCCTCGTAGGCCCAGCCCATAGAAAACACCCGATCAATCCAGCCTTTGAGCAAGGCAGGGAATGACCACCAATAGATCGGGTAAACAATGACCACGGCATCGGCACGATCCAGTCGCTCTTGCTCACAGGCCACGTCAGCAGGCGCTGCGGCTTGTTTCATGAAGAGTGCTTGATCCTCCCGGTTGAAACGCGGATCGAAACCTTCGGCAGCGAGATCTGCAAATTCAGTAGTGTGCTGCGCGTCTGAAGCGGCTATGCCCAGGGCGACGTGCCGGGCAATGGCATGGGTCAAGGAATCGGGATTGGGGTGGGCGACGACGATCAGGCTGTGCATGGCGATACTCCGGCAGATTGGCGAGCGGCTGTCGAGACCATAGGTGACCGCTGGCTGTTAGCTACTGAAAGTAACCTACCATTGGTAACTTGTCGAATATCTTGCGCAGGTGCCAGACGACGGTATCGCTTTGTCGATATGCGTGACGGTAACCAGGCACTGATCGAGCCGACGAATGCTGAGCGCAAGCGGCGTTTCTTCGACTTGCTGGTGAACGTCGGTTTCAAACAGATTGAAGTGGGTTTCCCGGCCGCTTCACAAACCGACTACGACTACGACTACCACGGGCCATCGTGCATGTTTATAACGCCACTGCTCCCGTATTTCGGGATGTGGTGTTCGGCGTGGATCGGGCTGGCTGCATCGAGATTGCCACCCAGGCACCCGGTGAGATCAAGGCGCTGATGCAGGCCAACCCGCAGACGCACTGGACTTACCAATATTCGCCTGAAACCTTTTGCTTCACCGAGCTCGATTTTGGTCTGGAAATCTGTGAAGCGGTGATCGATGTATTCGAACCGTCACCAACCAACAAGATGATCCTGAACCTGCCCATCACCGTGGAAGTCTCCACCGCTAACGTGCTTGGCGATCAGAGGCTGTCAGGATCCCCGAAGAACATCTGTATCCGCGACCTCAACCACCGCTCGGCCGGGTCGTTGTCCTGTGCGCCGCGCCAGGCCATGTGCAGCTCGAAGGTGCGCACGTCCAAGGGCAGGTCTTCGGCGCGCAGGCCGCCGGCAGCGGTCAGTGCGTCGGCGGTGTAGTCAGGCACCGTGGCTACGATGTCGGTGCCGGCCAGCAGGCTGCCCAGGCCGTTGAACTGCGGCACGGCCAGGACCACATGGCGCTTGCGTCCGATCTGTTCGAGGGCTTCGTCGATGAAGCCGGACAGATCGCCTGCGAACGACACCAGGGCATGGGGCCGTGCGCAGAAATCATCGAGGCTCAGGCTGCCGGGCATGCTGTCGGCGCGTAGCAGCTTGGGCTGGCTACGGCGCAGGATCTTGCGCTTTGCGTTGGCTGGCAGTTCGTTGGTGTAGCTCACGCCCACCGAGATTTCGCCGGAGGCGAGCAATGTGGGCATCAGCAGGTAGTTGACTCGACGCACCACCAACACGATGCCCGGCGCTTCGGCGCGGATCCGCTTGAGCAACAGCGGCAGCAGGGCGAATTCGGCGTCGTCGGAGAGGCCGATGCGAAACACCGAGGTGCTGGTGGCCGGGTCGAAGTCGGCGGCGCGGCTGACGGCCGTGGAGATCGAGTCCAGCGCCGGCGAGAGCAGGGCGAAGATCTCATGAGCCCTGGCCGAGGGCTCCATGCTGCGCCCGGTCCGCACGAACAGCGGGTCATCGAAGAGGGTACGCAGGCGCGACAGGGCGGCACTGATCGCCGGCTGGCCGAGGAACAGCTTCTCGGCGGCACGGGTCACGCTGCGCTCGTGCATGAGTGTCTCGAACACGATCAGCAGGTTCAGGTCTACGCGGCGCAGGTCGTTACGGTTCATCGAAGAGTGCTCGGCCTAAAGTAGGTCAGGGATGAATCTTAAGGCCAAAGGCTGGTACCCTGCACCGATTTCCGGGGACCAATGCACGGATTTGCCAGGAGCCCAATCGATGACAGGCATGTCAACTATTAATAGCCACTGATGGTCTTGCGGCAAAAGCCCGGATAAAGTCCGTGGTAATACGAGATTCACGAAGGCGAGGTATGTGATGTCCCGCATGATTCGTTTCCACAAGTTCGGCGCCGCCGACGTTCTGCGCTGCGAAGAGCAGACCGAGCCGTCCCCTGCGACGGGCGAGGTGCAGATCCGCGTCCAGGCCATTGGCGTCAGTTGGTACGACGTGCTCTGGCGGCAGAACCTGGCACCCTCCCAGGCACGCCTGCCGGCGGGCATCGGCCATGAAATGGCCGGGGTAGTGACAGCGGTCGGCGAGGGCGTCGAGGACATCGCCGTGGGCGATCGGGTCGCCAGCTTCCCGGCCACCAGCGCCAACGAACACCCGGTCTATGGCGATGTCATCGTTCTGCCGCGCACCGCCATCACCCGTTACCCCGACATCCTGACGCCGATCGAAGCCAGCGTGCATTACACACCGCTTCTGATCGCCTACTTTGCCTACGTCGATCTGGCACGTGCGAAAGCTGGGCAGACCGCTTTAGTCACTGACGCCAGCCATTGCGCGGGACCGGCTTTCGTACAACTGGGCAAGGCACTGGGTTTGAAGGTGTTCGCCGCCACCAAGGAACCTGAGCAACGCGACTACCTGCTGAGCCTTGGCGCCGAAAAAGTGATCGTCACCGAAGAGCAGGACCTGCTGATGCAGGTGGCCAAATACACCGATGGCCGCGGCGTCGACATGGTCCTGGACGGCATGGGCGGGCCGCAGATGTCGCTGCTTGGAGATGTCCTGGCACCGCGCGGCAGCCTGGTGCTGTACGGCCTGCAGGGCGGAAACCAGACGCCATTCCCGGCCTGTGCGGCGTTTCAGAAGAACATTCAGTTCTATGTGCACTGCATCGGCAATTTCACCGGCAAGCCGGAGCTGGGCATTGCCCAGGACCAGGTTGCCTTGCAACGCGCCCTGCGTGACATCAACCAGTTCACCGCCGATCAGTTGCTGACCCCTCAGATCAGCAAGGTTTATCCCTTCACCGATGTGGTCGAAGCCCATCGCGATATGGATGAATGCCCCTGTGGAGGGCGGATCGTCTTGACGATGGGTTAATCCAACCTTGTCATCATGCAAATAAAAAGCCCGGGCCTTTGGTCCGGGCTTTTTATTTGGGTCTAGCTAGAGATAAATCCTACGCAGCATTGAATGTTATCTTACAGATAAAAGTTGACAATTAGTAAGTGAGGTATTGGCCCGCGGTCATGCCACTGCGTCTTAACTTTTAACGATTAAAGCGGACATGGGTGAATGGTTTTTTTACCCAGATCTGTATCTTTTATTCGTAATGCAACCTTCGATAATGGCCCTGTACGGACGATTGATAGGAGCGTTGGATGGGCTTGGGAAGGCTTTGGCGCGTGTGCGCCGGTACGCGGAGTGAGTTTGCTTGGGTGGTGCACTTCTGTACCTCCCAAAGTTTTGTAGGAAAGATCTGTAAAGTTGGAATAATCCCGCTGTTTATTTCGCACTTTACGTTCGAACACCGTAATGAAGAACAGGGAGCGTTCGGATGAGCAGTCTTCATGACCAGGCCATGCAGTCCATCTACCAACAGGTACTGGACCGCGTATGCAATCAAATGCCCCGTGGGCAGCACACCTCGCTGCAATTGTTGATCCAGCGGTTGACGGTCGCTGCTGGCGGGGAGCAGTACATTGGTGAGCTCCGGTTGCTGGTGGTGCTGGGTAGCGACCGTCGCAGTGCGCACCTGCTGGCGAATCTGCGCGCTGCCCAGTTGCGTCTGGCCATGCGTGGCGGCCGGACCTTCCGCTTGAGGGTGATCGTGAGCTGCCTACCCACATCCGATCCACACATGCTGCTGGGTCATGAGCGCCTGTTCAACGCGCTGTTCATGCAGGACGACCCTCGGGTAGAGCTGCTCATGCTGGAGGACGACAAGGTCGTGTCGTTCAGCACCTGCAACGCACAAACCGTGCAGCCCTGGGCGGGTTCGCGGCAGGCCTTGCTGATGTTCGGGCACCTCACCGAGGCGACCCCCAAGGCCCTGCTGGGCTGTCGGCTGCACCTGCAACTGGCCGGCGCCTTGCAAGGGGCGCTCGACCACAGCGGCGCTGCCACCGCCTTGGTCACGGCCCTGCCAGACCGCGAGCGCAGACGTGTCATGGCCTGGGGGCGGCGTGTCCTGCGTCTGGCCGGGGAGCTCGAGGGGCTTGGCGACGTGGCTCGATGTGCTGCGGCGTTGGCCGAAGGGTTGAGTCGCTTGCATATGCGAGTCGGGGCACCGTTGGGACGGTGTCTGGACATGCCGATGGCAATGCACCGTGAATTGCCGCTCCAGATGTTGGCGGTGGACGACTTGCTTTGTCCCTCGAGCGAGGCGCATCACCTGGACGCGATGCTGGGCCCGCAAAAAGAGCTTGGTGTAGCCGATACGTCACTGGGCGCCTGGACAGCGTCCGGCGTGGTGGAAAACCTGGCGGGGTTGCATGCACATCTGCTGGTGCGACAGGCCCGATGGCGAGAGGGTCACCTGTCCCTGAAAGATGCGCGCGCGAGCTGGTGGCTGCGTGTGCAGCAGCAGGGCAGGGCGTCATTCCTGCAGGCTCTGGGGCTCGATGAGGCCCAACTGGCGTGCCTGCTGTTCAGCCCCTTCAGCGGGCGAGGTAAAAAGCTTGCGGACTTCGTGCACGCCTGCCATCCGCGCATGCGAGTGGCCTTGCCGTATCTGCACAAGGCACTGCAAGGCAAACCTTGCCCTGAAACCATCAAGCACTGGTTGGTGGACGTCAGTGGGTTGAGCCTGATGCAGTTGCAGGCGATCTACGCTGGCTGCCTCGAGCCATCCGCTTGGCGTCTGCTGGTCAATCTGACGCGGCGGGATGCAGCGCTGCGGTGGCTGCCACCCCTGGACTCTGTGCCGGTGATCGTACGCCAGGCGGCATTCTGATGGGACGTTCGGCACGTGGGGAGTTCGCCTACCAGTGCGTGTATCGCTATCTGGATGCCCTGATTGCCCAGGCCGATTACGCAGAACAAGGGCGTTTGCCCTCCTTGCGCGTCCTGGCCCAGCGTCTTCGGGTTTCGCTGGCGACTGTACAGTGCGCATACAGCCTGTTGGAGCGCCAAGGCCGGGTTCGCTCTGTGCCCAAATCTGGGTACTTCGTGAATTTTGCCGAGCGGGAGATCGCTTCGACAGGGGCGCATGCGCCTCTGGCCCCTCCGGTATCCATCCCGGCAATGCCATCACCTCGGACGCTGGAGCGCACCTTGCTCGCCCATGAACGGCGCCTCTCGCGCCAGGGTGGGCAGGCAACGTGGCGCTTAGGCAGCGGCGCGTTGTTGCGTAGCGTTCTGGCCGCCCGCTACACCCGTGCTTCTGGCCATTGCTGGAATGCTCGGCACGTGCACTTGGCCACGGATGTGCAGGCCTTGCTTGAAACGCTGTTGCTTGCCCTGCGTCTTCAAGGGGCTACGCTGGGCGCCGAAGCGCCTTATGCCTACTTGCTGTGTCGCCAACCGGGCGTCGACGAAGCCATCGCCCGACGCGGCTTTTTGCTACCCCCGCTGCGCCAGCAAGCGGTCGCGCATACGTTCACAAAAGGGGAGGTCGACGATAGCCTGCCTGCCTTGCGCTTTGATCTGCAGACCCGAATGGAATACCTCTGCAGTCGAATCGAGCTGCGCCTGGGCGCGCACCTGGCATTTGCCAGGCCTGATGGAGGGTGGGGGATCTGGGCACGGCTGAACCGGCCGATCGATATGGACGCCATTCTGGCCGCGGCGGCGGGTAGCCCTTTGTCCGTCATTCCCGGTGAGCTGTTCGGGCTCAAGGGCAGTTTCCCGCAGCATGTGCTGTTGGCCTGGTGCGCCGAGTCGTGGGATGGCCTGGAACACGTGTTACGCCGGTTGGGAAGAGTGCTTGTCAGTCGTTGAGAGCGTTCGTCCTTTGAGTGTTTTCGCTAGGGATCATGCGTGCTTTCAAATTTAAAGCGGTCATCGTAAGTTGAGTTTTTATTATTGCCTGGGTGCGACATTTAAATAGCTTTGTACGACGCGCTTTCAAGCCGGTTAATAACATCAGCATGTCTTTTAATAAGCGTGTTGAAACACGCTTTCCTACACGCTATAAGGGGCGTCACTTTGTCTGGAGTCGTCTACATGGCCGTCGAATTTCGTCCGGGTCGCAGCTCGGATGCGCGTGACATTGCTCGGTTGTTTCAAATAACTTCCGAAGGGGTAGCCGATTATATTTGGAGCCAGTTGGCAGAGCCGGGCCAGGATTTGCTGGATGTCGGCACTGCCCGTTATGCCCGTGATAACGTGGATTTCTCCTACCAGAACTGTTTAATTGCAGAAGCCGATGGGCAGGTCATCGGCATGATGCATAGCTACGCGATGTATCACGATCCAGACCCCGCCCCGGTGACTGACCCTGTATTGGCGCCTTATGCCGATATGGAAGTTCCCGATACCCTCTACATTTCGAGCTTGGCTCTTCACGATGGCTGGCGTAATCAGGGCTTGGGTGCACGGTTCCTTGAACAGGCTCAGCAACGTGCTGATCTATTGGGTCTCAAGGGCCTGAGTTTAATCGACTATGCAGCGAACACTGGTGCCCGGCGCTTTTACGAGCGGCACGGTTTCAAGATCGTCAAAACCTGCACTATCGTGCCCCACCCGATGGTTCGAGTGAGCGGGGAAGCGTATCTGATGCACCGGCCTTGACGGCGCTTGGGCGGTAAGTATCACTAAGCTCGCCAGCGAGGCGACCTGTAGCACTTGCCAGCGCTCAGGGTCTGTATGTATAACCAGTACCCTGTTCCCATACCTGAACGCGCACCGTGATTGCCCATTCCGTCGACGACCCTCTTTATTACCTGCATAACTTCCGGCAGGTCCTGGCCTGGGTCGAGCAGCGCTACGCCGATCTGCTTGATGATGCCGAGCAGGGCTTTCTACAGGCATTCGAGCAGTTGCCCCAGCCTGCCCAAGCCTTGCTGGTTCGGATGGTCATGCGCAAGGGCGAACTGTTTCGCAGTGACAGGCTCGACTACGCCGAAATCGGTGATTGCACGTCGGCGCTGCAGCCGCTGCTGGCGTTGGGATGGGTCAGCGATGACGCCGTCCTGACCCTGGAGCAATTGTTCGATGTGCTGCGCAAACAGGAGCTGGCCCAGTGCTTTGCCGCCCACCTGAGCAGGCCACGGGCTGCCAAGGGTGAACTGCTTGCGCAGTTGCAGCCCTTAGCGCTGGCGCCCCGCACGCTGGTTGAGTGGTTTGCGCAATCTCCGATACGTATCCTCCATTGGCGCCTGCAGCCATTATGTGACCGCTTGCGCTTGTTGTTTTTCGGCAATCTTTATCAGGACTGGTCGGAGTTTGTGCTGGCCGATCTGGGGTTGCTGCGTTATGAGCAAGTGCCGTTGTGCGCTGATTCACGCGCCTTGCGCCAGCGCACGGAGATCGACCTGGCCATGGCGCTGCACCAGTGTGCCGACCGGCTGGAGCAAGGGGAGGACGCCGACTCGCTGCTGGCTGCCCTGGAGGGCCTGGACAGCGACAACCCATGGTTGGCACGGCGACGCGGGCGACTGATGTACAGCATCGGCCAGCAGTGCGAGCGACGGGGGGACTGGGACCAGGCTTTGGCGGTCTATGCCCGCAGTGATCATCCCGAGGCGCGTGTACGCCAGGTGCGGGTGCTGGAGCGCAGTGAGCAGTGGGAGCGGGCGCAGGCACTGGCGCTGGAATTGGCCGCCTCGCCTGCCAATGCCCAGGAGCAACAAGCCCTGGCGCGCATGCTGCCACGCCTGGCGCGCAAGCTCGGTGGACCGCCGCAAGCACGCCGCCGCCCGGCGGACCTGGCGTTGATCGAATTACAGCTACCGGTCGAACGCTCTGCCTTCGGTGTCGAAGAAGCGGTACGACTGCACCTGACCGAGGGTGCAAGCACCTGTCATTACGTCGAAAACACCCTGTTCAACAGCCTGTTCGGCC
The DNA here is from genome assembly GCF_051913525.1 of Pseudomonas sp. PKS. Lineage (NCBI taxonomy): Bacteria > Pseudomonadati > Pseudomonadota > Gammaproteobacteria > Pseudomonadales > Pseudomonadaceae > Pseudomonas > Pseudomonas sp. PKS. Next base: position 156,785 of record NZ_JBEGDO010000001.1, read on the forward strand.
TGTTGTGCTGGGATGCGATCTTCGCCCCGGTACCAGGCGCCTTCTTCCATCCATTCCAGGCCGGCCCTCAGGACCTGCACGACAGCGACTTCCAGCAACGGCGTGCAGCGCTGTTCCAGGCTTGCCTGAGCCGGCTCGACGATGGCAGCTACCGTCAGGCCATGCGCGACTGTTTCGCCGCCAAGCATGGGCTGCAATCACCGTTCGTGTTCTGGCCGATGCTCACCCCCGAACTGCTCGAGCAAGCCCTGGCGTGCATACCCGCAGCCCACCTCAAACACTGTTTCATCCGCCTCTTGCAGGACATTCGCAGCCATCGCGCGGGCATGCCTGACCTGATCCAGTTCTGGCCGGCCGAAGGGCGTTACCGCATGGTCGAGGTCAAGGGGCCTGGGGATCGACTGCAGGACAACCAGTTGCGTTGGCTCGATTTCTGCCGCGAGCACGACTTGCCGGTGGCGGTGTGCCATGTACGTTGGACCGAGGCGCCGGCATGACCTACACCGTGGCAGTCCGGGCGTTGTGCGAGTTCAGCGCCAAGGTAGGCGACCTGGACCTGCGCTTCACGCCATCGCCCACGGCCCAGGAAGGGGTCGCCGGTCATCGTCGGGTTGTGGCGCGGCGCGGCGTGGACTACGAAGCGGAGGTAGCGCTGCAAGGGCAATACCAGAGCTTGTACGTGCGTGGCCGAGCCGATGGATATGACCCGGTGCGCAATCGCCTGGAAGAGATCAAGACCCATCGCGGCGACCTCGCCCGTCAGCCGGACAACCATCGTCAGTTGCACTGGGCGCAGGCCAAGGTCTATGCCTGGCTGCTGTGCCAGGCCCGGGAGCTGGAGACGATCGAAGTCGCGCTGGTCTACCTGGACGTGGACAGCGACCGCCAGACACTGATTAGCGAGCTGCACACCGCCTCGGACTTGCAGCGCTTTTTCGAGGGCCAGTGCCAGCGATTTCTGGCCTGGGCCCAGGTCCAGCAGCAGCGCCTGGTCGAGCGTGACAGGGACCTCAAGGCTTTGGGGTTTCCCTACCCGCAGTTTCGCCAGGGCCAGCGCCAGTTGGCCGAGACACTGTACAAGGCAGTGAGCACTGGCCGCTGCCTGATGGCCCAGGCCAGCACCGGCATCGGCAAGACCCTAGGAACTTTGTTCCCATTGCTCAAGGCCATGGCACCCCAGCAACTGGACAAAGTGTTCTTCCTGACCGCCAAGACCCCAGGCCGGGCCCTGGCGCTGGACGCCTTGCGTCAGATCACCGATGCCACGCCGCAGCCGGCTTTGCGCACCCTGGAGCTGATCGCGCGGGACAAAGCCTGCGAACACCCCGGCAGCGCCTGTCACGGCGAGTCCTGTCCGTTGGCCCGGGGCTTCTACGACCGGCTGCATGCCGCGCGCGAGGAGGCGGCGCGCCGACCACTGCTCGACAAGGCGGGGCTTCGCGAGGTGGCGTTGGCGCACCAGGTCTGTCCTTACTACCTGGGTCAGGAAATGGCGCGTTGGGCCGATGTACTGGTGGCCGACTACAACTATTATTTCGACGCCCACGCCTTGCTGCATGCCCTTACCCAAGCCAACCAGTGGCGTGTGGCAGTGCTGGTGGACGAGGCGCACAACCTGGTCGAGCGGGGGCGGGGGATGTACAGCGCAAGCTTGGACCAAGGCCAGTTGGCCAGCCTGCGCCAGAGCAAACCCCTTGGCGTGGGCAGTACCCTCGAGCGTTTGAACCGGCAGTGGAACGCCCTGTACAAGGCGCAACAAGCCCCTTATCAGACGCTCGATCGGCTGCCTGAGGACTTCCTGCGGGCGCTTGCGCAGTGCATCGGCCTGATCCAGGAGCGCTTGGAGCAGGCGCCTGGCGAGGTCGACCCGGCGCTGTTGCAGTTCTTCTTCCAGGCCCTGCAGTTCACCCGGGTCGCTGAGCTGTTCGACGATCACTTCATCTTCGACGTGACCTTGCGCGCGGGCCCGCGCAAGCGTCGCCTGGCGACCTTGTGCCTGCGCAACGTGGTGCCAGCGCGGTTGCTGGGGCCGCGCATGCAGGCCGCGCGTAGTGTCACGCTGTTCTCCGCCACCCTGAGCCCACGGCATTACTACGCCGACCTGTTGGGCATGCCGACCGACACGGCCTGGCTGGAGGTGGCGGCGCCGTTTCGCGCCGAACAACTGGCGGTGCGCATCGTCAGCGAGGTGTCCACCCGCTACCGGGAACGCCAGGCGTCCCTGGAGCCGATCGTCGAACTGATCGCCGAGCAGTATCGAGACCGGCCGGGCAATTACCTGGCGTTCTTCAGCAGCTTCGAATACCTAGGGCAGGTGGCCACCTTGCTCGCCGAGCGCTATCCGGCAATCCCACGATGGGAGCAGGCACCAGGCATGGACGAAGGCGCGCGCGAGGCGTTTCTGGACCGTTTCGTGCCCGATGGCAAAGGCGTCGGCTTTGCGGTGCTGGGCGGCGCCTTCGGCGAAGGTGTTGACCTGCCTGGCAGTCGTTTGATCGGCGCGTTCGTCGCCACCCTGGGGCTTCCCCAGGTCAACCCGGTCAACGAGCAGTTCAAGCAGCGCCTGGGGCGCCAGTTTGGCGCGGGCTTCGACTACGCCTATCTCTACCCTGGCGTGCGCAAGGTGATCCAGGCCGCAGGCAGGGTCATTCGAGGCGATCAGGACCGTGGCGTGCTGCTTTTGATCGACGAGCGCTTCGCCGAACCACGGGTGCAGCAGATGTTCCCGGCCTGGTGGCAGACCGGTCGCGAATAATCCGCGCAGGCCCCATCGCACGGCGTTGCAACTCCCAGTACACTGCGTGTTCCAACACCAACATTCCTGTTGATCTCGAGGTTCTTGCATGACGCTCAGTCCTTTGGCAGGCAAGCCGGCTCCGGCCAGCGTGCTGGTCGATATCCCCCGCCTGCTCACCGCCTACTACACCGGACGTCCCGATGCCGCGGTGGCGGCTCAGCGTGTGGCCTTCGGCACCTCAGGGCATCGTGGGACGTCGCTGGAACTGAGTTTCAACGAAGATCACGTACTGGCGATCACACAGGCCATCTGCCTGTATCGCCAGGAAAAAGGCATCGATGGCCCGCTGTTCGTCGGCGCCGATACCCATGCGCTGTCGGCACCGGCCGCAGCCAGTGCCCTGGAAGTACTCGCCGCCAACGGAGTGCAGGTGATGCTGTCCAAGGACGATGAGTACACGCCCACCCCGGCCGTGTCCCATGCCATTCTCTGCCATAACCGTGGCCGTCAGCAGGGGCTTGCCGATGGCGTGGTCATCACGCCGTCGCACAATCCGCCGCAAAGCGGCGGCTTCAAGTACAACCCGCCTAATGGCGGCCCGGCCGACAGCGATGTGACCAAGTGGATCGAAGCCAAGGCCAACGAACTGTTGGCCGCAGGTCTTGCTGGCGTCAAGCGCATGGACCATGCCCAGGCCCTGCAGGCCGCCACCACCCAGCGTTACGACTATGTCGGCCGCTATGTGGCAGATCTCGAGAACGTCATCGACTTCGACGTCATCCGCGCTGCCAAGCTGCGCCTGGGCGTCGACCCGCTGGGCGGGGCAGGGGTGCGCTACTGGCAGGCGATCGCCGAGCACTACCGCCTGGATCTGGAAGTGGTCAACACCGAGGTCGACCCGACATTCCGGTTCATGACCGTCGACTGGGATGGCCAGATCCGCATGGACCCCTCTTCGCCCCATGCCATGCAGGGCCTGATTGGCCTGCGCGAGCGCTTCGACGTGGCCTTCGCCTGCGACCCGGACCACGACCGCCATGGCATCGTCACTCCCGATGGCTTGCTGCAACCGAACAACTACCTGGCCGTGGCCATCGATTACCTGTTCCGGCATCGCCCGCAGTGGCGCAGCGATGCAGCGGTGGGCAAGACCGTCGTCAGCAGCGGCCTGATCGACCGCGTGACCGCTCGCTTGGGCCGTGAGTTGTACGAAGTGCCGGTGGGCTTCAAGTTCTTTGCCCAGGGGCTGTTCGACGGTTCGCTCGGCTTTGGTGGCGAGGAGAGTGCCGGTGCTTCGTTCCTGCGCAAGGACGGCACGGTCTGGGCCACTGACAAGGATGGTTTGATTCCGGCGTTGCTGGCTGCGGAAATGACCGCCCGCACCGGCCGAAATCCAAGCCAGGCCTATGCCGACTTGACCGAGTCCTTGGGCAAGCCGTACGCGACGCGTGTGGAAGCCAAGGCAGATGCCCGGCAGAAGGCGCTGTTGAGCAAGCTGGCGCCCGAGCAGGTGACCTCCACCGAGCTTGCCGGCGAGCCGATCGAACAGATCCTCAGCCATGCGCCAGGCAATGGCCAGGCCATTGGCGGTTTGAAGGTGATGACGGCCAACGGTTGGTTTGCAGCGCGCCCGTCCGGCACTGAAGACATCTACAAGATCTACGCCGAGAGCTTCATCGATGAAGCGCACCTTCAGCGCCTGGTGCAGGAGGCGCAGGTGTTGGTGGATTCGGCAATCGCCTGATAGAGAGCGGGGTTGTCCAGCAGCCCCGTCACGGCATGAGACTGCTCCCACTGACACGGTGGGAGCGTCCCCTGGGTGATTCAGCCGCCTCCGGCAAAGCCGGTGATCACACTGAAGTCACTGACCTCGACCTTGCCCCCGCCATACCCCAACAGGTGGAATGAAAACGCCTTGCGCACCGACGGGTTGTCGAAACCGAATTCCAGCTCCAGCGGCTGATCGGCTGTAACGATGATTTCCTCCGGCAAACCCAACGGTACATCCTGCTCGAATTCCTTGGCCTTGAGCTGAATGTAGGCGTCGTGTTTCGGGTCGAGGGAGCGCACCTTCACGCGTACACGGGTATGGGTGCCTTGGGGCATTTCCAGGTATTGGGCACCGATGAGGTTGTCGGCCCAGTCATCGCGGATGCGTTTGTGCAGGGTGATGGCTGCCGGGCCACCGAACTGGTAGCGCAGATTGAGCGGGGTTTGCAGCAGCGACTGGTCCAACGTGCTGGCCAGGGCAGTGAGCTGCTGGCCTATGATCTCGTTGCCTCGGCCCAGATACTGGGCATGGTCGGCAATGAAGCCTTGGCTTGCGTAGCGGCGGCAGCGCTCTTGGAAGTCGCACTCGGTCAGGGTGCCGTGACCGTCGTGATAGCGCAGTATGCCGTTGGTGTAGGAGATCATTTCACGCCCCGTGTCGTAGTCGCGGAACAGCGAGCGTCCGCTCAACGCAGCCGGGATGGGCAAGGCGAAGTAGTCGAGTAGGGACGTGGCGAGGTCCACATGGCCATAAGTGCCTTGCTTGAGGCGCGGCAGTTGAGCCTGCTCCGGTGCCAAGGTCAGGTTGAACCCCCATGAGGAGGCCAGGCGCACGCCATCGATACCGTGGGACTCATCGGAGGTGATGACCACCAGGGTGTCCTTGAGCACGCCTTGGCGCTCGAGGTTGTCGAGGAAGGCGCCCAGGGCATCATCCAGGTAGGCCACTGCCGCCTGCTTGGCAGTGTCGTAGCGCTGCAGGTAGCGCTCTGGCGCTGAATAGGGCTGATGGGTGCCGACGGTCAGCAGGGTGAGCATCCAGGGCTGCTTTTGCTTGCGCAGATTGGCCACGTACTTCTGGGCACCTTCGAAGAAGGCACGATCATCCTTGCCCCAAGGGAAATGCAGGTAGTTCTTGTTGGTGAACCACTCCTGGCCATGCACTGACGCGAAGCCGATGTGCGGCATGATCCGGTCCTTGGCCATGAAGCGTAGGCCAGCACCTTGCAGGTAATGGGTGCTGAAGCCGGCCTGGCGAAGCTGCGCTGGCAGGCATGCTTGGTTGCGCAGGTCCTGGGTCAGCAGCTCCATGCCTTTGGGCGTGCCGTTGGCGAGCTTGTCGTAGTCGCCGCAGAGCAGGGCGTACAGGCCGCGGATCGTCTGGTGGGTATGCAGTACATAATCGGGTGTGTTCATGCCTCGCTCCGCCCAGCGGCTGAGGTTGGGCATGAGCTCTTCGTCAAAATGGCTGTGCAGGGCTTGACGGTTGGCGCGTACATAGGCGCCAGGGATGCCTTCCAGGGCAATCACCAGCACGTTGCGGGCCTTGCCCGGCGCATCGAGCAGCTTGCGGCCGTTGAGGTCCGACTGGGTCAGGCCGGCGATGGGCAACACGGGCACGGGTTGCTCGTTGCCCAAGGCGCTGGAGGCGGCGCGTTGCACATTGCCCACTGCGGCGGCAAGCAGCTGGTGGGGCAGGTTGTACTGACGCCATTGATCGGCGTCGGAGGGGATCAGATGCTGGCTGGCCCAATGCACCCCCAGCAACACCACAGGGATGGCCCAGGCCTTGCGCGGCAGGGGCGTATCCCGTTGGCCACGGCTGCGCCAGACGCTGACCAACCAGGCCAGCAGCCCGGCGACCAACAGCCAGGGCAGCCAGGCGTGTGCCAGCGCGCCGCCGGTTGAGTTCTCCATGAACTGCGGATCGAACAGGTAGGTGAGGTCGGTGCTGTTGGGCAGTCGACCGACTGCGCTCACCAGCTCTGCCGAAGCCACCAGCAATGCGCCCCAGATCAGCAGTATGGGCAGCGCCAGCCACCAGGCGCGACGATGCAGAAGCAGCACCAACAGGCTTGCGACCGCGATATCGGACAGGTAGCCGAAGGGGTTGGACCAGCCGAGCAAGGCCCTTGTACCCAGTGGGATCACCAGCACCAGGACCGCCAAGGCGAGCAGTCGGGCACGGGGATGACCGAGTATGTTCTTCACAAAGACTTCCTTCTTGTCATGAAACAGTCACTCAAGTGTGCTCCATGATAACAGGCGTTCGGCGCTGGGCAGGGCTTGCGGACAGAGGGCAAGATGTGGCGCGGCCCGCATACTCATTACAAAAGATTGCATAAAGGACAGCATTGGGGTGCTGGGCACCCCGGTTGTCATCAGAAGTAATAGGGAAACTTGAGGCTGAACGAGAAGTCCGGTGCATCGTCGGTCAGTCCGATGGACAGGTTCGGGACAATGGTCAGGTTGTTGGTGGCCGCGAAAGTCATGCCGATGTTGAAGTTCGCCGCGTTGTAATCGCTGTTGGAAATCGACTGCCAATCGCCACCATCGGGCTTGATCTTGCTTTTGCTGGAGAACTGATCGGTGAACGAGAACGACATGCTCATCTTTTCGTTCAGGGCAAACGCGATACCACCGCCGATCTGCCACGAATCACCGAGTTTCACATCACCTTTGACCTTGGTCCCCACCTGCGGGCTGATGTCACTGAACGAGTCCTGCATGTTGTAGGTGTATTGCAAGCTGGCGAACAGCACCGCCGGGTCAAAGGTCTTGACCAGCGAGAGGCCAGGCGAGATCGACCAGACCCCGTTGCCGGTCGGCAGGTCCTCGGGGACCGCCAGGTTGTCGTTGCCGGGGCTCTGGATCAGCTTGATGCCGTACGGATCCTTGCCGGTCGGGGCCTTGACCCGCAGGGTTGCCACCGCGTCAGGCCAAGTTTCCGACTCGTCGAGGAACTTGTAGGCGATCCCGAAGTTGACGTCGCCGATGGTCGGGTCACGGGTCACCGTATCCTCGGAGGTGACCCCGGCGGCACCGCCCGCGCCACCAGAGGAATAGCTCGACTCGCGGTAAACAATGGGGACGTTTATGTCGAACTGCCAGCGTTGGTCAAGGTTGTAGCGGCCGGTGAGGTCCAGGGTCCAGTTGTCTGCCTTGATGCGGTCGATGTTGATATTGCCGAGGAAAATCGCGTCCAGCGCCAGGAACCCGTTGAGCGTCAGGGCACGTGTATCGTAGTGGGTATAGGTGATGCCGGTTTCAAAGCTGAATTTGCCCCCACCAAAGAAGCCGCTGGCTTCGTCATAGAGGTTGGACACACTCTGTGCCGGCTCCGAATTGTCCTGCAGCGACTGACCATAGGAACTGCCGGTGGTGCCCGGCGCGCCGGAGGCTACGGTTTGGCTGCCTTTGACGCCCTCGGCGGGTGATTTGGTCAGGCGTCTGGGGGGTGGGGCCGCGGGCGCCTCCTCGACCTGACGCAGCCGTTGTTCAAGCACCATCAACGCATTCTGTTGTGCTTCGTAGCGCTGTTTCAGCGCGATCAACTCCTGTTTCAGTGCTTCGACCTGGGGATCGGTTGCTGCTTGTAGCAGGGTGGCCGGGGTCAGGGTACTCAAACAAACGATAGCTCTGAGCGTCAACAAACGGTGCATGGGTTAGCCGTCCCTTTTGACTGCTTTCGATGAGACTGAGCGTAGATCAGTATCCAAGACCACGGAGGCCTTTAAGCTGGTCCAGATTGGCATTCATCGAACCGGCCGCCGGTACGCTGTCACGCAGTACGACGTTGAACGAAGTCAGGTTGCTGACTCGGTTGCTGGAACCGAGCAAGGTGGTGTTCTGCATCAGGCCGCCTTGGCCAATACGTTGGAACGTGTCGCCTTGGTTATTGTTGGCGATGATGTTCATTTGCAGGCCGGTGCCGGAGGAGGACACCTTCAGCGACCCCGCGTCATTGCTGCCGACCAACGTGGCGCCGTTGGCCAAGGCTTGTCCTAGGGGGGTGCCGGTCGGGGCTTTGTCACCCTTGGTCACGTTGATGGCGACATTGTTGTAGGCGGTGTTGAAGTCACCGGCGGCCCGCACCACCTGGGTCACGCCTTGGGTGGTGTTAAGGCCGCTGCCGCCTGTGACTGTGCCGGTGCCATTGCTCTTGGGCTGGGAGGTGCCGGTTCCTTTTTCATTGATCAGCGAGACGTAGAACTGCGGCTTGATGGTCGATTGCTGGATCTGCATCGTGGAGGTCGCACCAATCACTTCACCATTGGCGTTCTGCCAGGTGCTGGTCATGACGATGCCGAAACTGACGATTCGACCTGGCATCACGTAGCGGCCGCGCAGGTTGGCCAGCTCTTGGTCTTTCAGCTCGATAGGTTTGAACGTCTCTGCCTGGCTCGGCAGGGTGGCGGCCAGGCATAGGGTGGCCAGCCAGATTGAAGTCTTCATGGGGGACTCCCGGAGCGTCATGCCCACTCTTATTTAGAAGAAGTCGCTTTGGATGAAACCAAAGTCCATCAACTCGGCGTCCTGCACGGGGGTGAAGTTGCTGATGCGGTTCTTGGCGCTTAGCGGTAAAGGTGGGTCGAGCAGTATGTTGTTCTTGTCGTACCCTTGGCCGATGACAGCGAAGATGATGCCGTTCCAGCCTTTGAGGAAATCTTCGACCTTGAAGCGTTTGTGGCCCAGCACCGGGTCGCCGATGTAGACCCAGCCTCTGTCGACCTTCTGCATGACCACGAAGTGTTTGTAGCCCCGGATGTCCATCAGCACGACCACGGGAATGCGGATGCTGTGCAGGGTATCGGGGGCCACTCGGTAGCCGCGGGCGCGCATGCCGAGACTTTCCACGTAGCGTTTCATGTCGAGCATCGAGAAGCCCTGCACCCGGACCAGATCCGGGTCGGAGTGGGCGAGCATGCCTTCGATGATCTGTTGTTCATCGACGTCCAGCCAGTAGGCCTGACGCAGGATGGTCGCCAGCGCCGCGGCGCCGCAACTGAAGTCGGTTTTCTGCTGGACCAGGTCGGCGAACTTGCGTTCGCGAATGCTCTGGATGGGTTTGTAGATCACCGCGCCGCCTGGCAGGACCGACAGCGGCATCTGGGCAGCTTCACCCACGCTGGTCACGCACAGCAACAATGCCAAGGCGAAAATACGCATGTCCCACGCCCCCTTTGCATTTCTGGTTAGGAAGAGGCCCCCCGCAGGGGGCCTCCAGGCTGCAGTTACATCGAGGTGTTGGAGATGGCCAGCGAGTTGCTTTGCTGGTTGCCCACACCGGCTGCCACGTTGACGCCCAGGTTGCCGCTGCCACCATTGACCGAACCACTGAGGGTTGCGGTGTTGGTCACAGGGTTGGCCCAGCCGGTCGGGGTCAGCACTTGGAACGACACGGTGTTGCTCAGCGCGTACTCGCTAGACTCGCTGTAGCTCTTCGAGATGGTGTCCGAAGATTGCGAGGCTTTCTCGCCGGCTTTTTCGTAGGCCGAAGCACTTGCTTTTTCCCATGCCGATTCGCGCGACTTGTCATACGAAGAGTCGCGAGACTTGTCGTACGAAGAGTCATGGGCGCGGTCATACGAGGAGCTGAACGACTTGTCGAACGACGAATCGAAGGACTTGTCGAACGACGACTCATGCGACCGGTCGTGCGAGGTGTCGACGTTCACGTCGAGGTTGGCGTTGAGCGAACCGTCGAAGCTTTCGCTGCGAGTCCGTACGAACGGACCGAACGTGCTGGTGCTGGTGGCGTCGGCACTGGCCGAAGCATCCAGCGAGGCGTTCAGCGAAGCACTCGACGAGGAGCTGGAGCTCGAGTTGTGCGATCCACTGGCATTCCAGCTGTTCGAGCCGTTGGCAGCCATGTTGTTCGAACCGCTGGCGCTGCTGCTGTTCGAACCACTGGCGCTCATGCTGCTTGAGCCGCTGGCGCTGCTGCTGTGGGAGCCGCTCGCACTGCTGCTGTTGGATCCAGATTCGCTGAAGCTTGAGCTGGAGCTCTTGTCGATGGAGGAGTCGAACGTGCCGCTACTGGAGGATGAACCGCTCTTGGAGGTGGTGTAGGTCAGCGTATCCACCCGATAAGTACGGTCTGCCTGGTTGATGACGGTCAGGCCTGGGCCAGATTGCTTGGCAGTGGCGGTGGCAACGGAGTTACCCATCGGCGCTCTGTTGTTGGCAATGGCCATGGTGTTTTTCTGCTGGTTCAGGTCGCCACCAGCGACGTTGATCCCCACGTTGCCGCTGGTGGTTTCACCCGAGCCGCTCATGACAGCAGAGTTTTGGGTCGACCAGTTCTTGACCGTGTTGTGGTTGCTGTACTGGTCGACGCTTGCGGTTGCCTTGGATTCGCCAAAGACGAAAGTGTTGTCGAGGGCAGAATTGTCGGACGCGGTGTTGGCAATGGCCGCTGCGTTGTCTTGTTGGTTGCCGTTACCGGCCGCCACGTTGATCCCGACGTTGCCGCTCGCGCCGCCACCGGAGTTGCTCATTTCGGCGTCGTTGATGGTGCCTTCATTGAGGATGAAGTTGTCGGTACTTCGTTGAGTATCGTCAGCTTTGGCAGTGGCGCTGGTGTAGACAGGTTTTGGTGGAGGATTGTGGTGGCCATTGTGGCCATGTCCACGCCGATCGTTCTGATCCGCTTGTGCAGCAACAGCCATGACCGCAGCAATTGCGAAAACCAGAGGCTTAAGTGCCATCGAGGGTTTCATGGTGTTTCTCCATCTTTTTTAGGTTAAGTGTTGTTCCACCTGTTTGGGTCAATTAGCGACCCGGACGCTCAGGGTGTTTGCCGTTTGGTTTCCCACCCCGGCGCTCTGATTCAACTGGATGACCCCACGACTACCGGTGAAAGCCTGGTTACCGGTGGTGACCTGGCGATAGCCGGGAGTTGCATCAGTTGGATCGGAGCTGTTGATCAACGCAACGTTCTGCTGTAGCAGGACGCTGTCGTCGATGCTTTGTGGACGCGCACTGATGCTGATGTTCAGTGCGTTAGCTTGCTGGGTGCCGGCGCCAGCGCTTTGGTTTACGCCGAGGGCGCCGCTGCCATGGCTGAAGGCGCTACCCTGGATGCTGGCGCGGGCACCCATGTTGGGATCGACCACTGTCTGCAGACGTTGGTGGATCTGCGTGTTCGCGCTGGCTTCGTGGCCATAGGCGAAAGCCCGTGCGTTGGCTTGCTGCTGCAGGTCGCCCGCCGCCTGGTTGAGGCTGAAGTTGCCCTGGTACTGCGCGCCGGAACTGTCGATGGTGGCGTCGTTGATCACAGGAGGTTGGGCCAAGGCCGATGCACTGCAAAACGCGGTAAGGATTAACAGCGTCTGCCTCATCTCATTTGCCTCCGGTCAGTGTCTGCAGCGGCGCCAGGCCGCGTTGGACGCTCGAGTTGACCATGTTGGAAATGCCGTTGCCCGAGCCTGTGCCACGGCCAGCGGCCATGTTGGGAAGTTGGTTCTGGTTGCTGATAGCACCGCCCAGGTTCGTGGTCTGCTGGCTGACCAGCGAAGAAATGCCCGTACCGCTGGTGATACTGGCGAAGTCACCATCACTGAGTTCGTTGCTCTGCCTCAGAATCTGCGCAGACGGGTTGGCATTGGCAGTGGTGGGATTAGGGTCTGGGGCGACAGGGGTACGGATGGCCATGCGGGGCTGGACATCGCGCGTGATCACAATGATGCCGTTGTCGGCCTGGGCGGGCAGGCTGAGGCATGAGCCGAGTACGCAACCGACCAGCAGGTGGTGAATCAGGCCTTTATCGAATGTCCTCACGATGGCAATTCCTTCTTTTGAGCGCTGGCCCTGGTCAGCATTGCCCTGAAGAGAGCAGAAGGTGTGCCGTTTTTTGATTTTCTCGTTAAATCAACGCGTTGGAGAATCTAGCTACGGGTGTTTGGATTTTGTTGTATCAGCCGTGAGACGGATTTTCATTAGTGCGCGGCCTGACCCTGCATCGGCGTTGCTTGAGGAGGCTTTTTTCACAAGTGTTTCATGCGCTTGACACCACCCCCAAAACTGGTGGAAAGCCCTAGAATTCGGGGACTACCGCCCCGAGGTGTGTGTCAGGTCCTTAACACTCGGTGGGGCAGTTGGGGGATTTTCCCTCCAGCAGGCGTTGCACCGCGTTCAGGGCTGCCGCGCTTCTTTGCGGCCATACTCCGCCGATGATCTGCACCGGCTGACGATGACGTTCCAGCCAGGCCAGACTGTCGTCGAAGAACCGCTGGCGGTCATTGAGATCGGGCTGGCTGCGCTGGCCATCGTCTACCCAGCCGACGCCTTGGGGACTGAGCAACAGGTGCAGGTCATAGTGACGTGCAAGCAAAGTCTGTTCCAGCCAGGGCGGGCAGTCATCGAACAGGGCATGACTCCACAGCATGTTGCTGAGCAGATGGGTGTCGAGGATCAAGAGCTCCGGCGCCAGCTGACGGGCCTGGTCTTCCCAGGCCAGTTGCCCCTGGGCGATGGTGGGGATGTCGGCGTAACAGGTGTCACGCTGCTCCTGGTCGATGAAATGGCGTACGTACTCGCTGACGACCACGCCACCGAAATGCGCCTGGATTTCCCCACTGAGCCAGCTCTTGCCGCTGGACTCCGGGCCACACAGCACCACGACCTTCATGCCGCCACCAGCGCCGGATCGCGCCGCCATTCCTGCCAGCCACGTAGGGCGATCAGGGTGAACAGCGCATAGAGTGCGGCGGTCAGGTACAGGCCTTTGTAGAGGAACAGGCCAACGAAGATCACGTCCAGCACCACCCACAATGCCCAGCATTGCAGGCGCTTTTGCGCCATCCACCACTGCGCCACCAGGCTGAAACCCGTCAGTGCGGCATCCAGCCAGGGCTGGGCGGCGTCAGTCCAGTGCGCCATCGCCGCCCCAAGACCCAGACTTGCCAGCAGGCCGATTCCAAGGTCTGTGAACATCGGCCCAGCGGCCAGGCTGGACACCTGGCGGGCGTCCTCGACGCGCTCCGGGCGCGTCCATTGCCACCAGCCGTACAACTGCAGTACGGCATAGACCAGTTGCAGGAGCATGTCGGAATACAGCTTCACCTCATAGAAGATCCAGCTGTAGAGCAGCACCATCACCAAGCCGATCGGCCAGCACCACGGGTTCTGCTTGACCGTGAGCCACACGGCGATGACGCCGAGCACGGCGGCGAAGAGTTCGAGGCCGGACATCGGCGATCCTTTGGGAGTGGGAAGGGCGCGATTGTAGCCTGTGGGATAGGGAAGCTGTAGGCCCATTCGCGGGTAAACCGCTCCACTGGCTCTGCGGTGTCCTGAATGCACCGGTTTGGCTGTGGGAGCGGGTTCCCCCGCAAACTCATGGGAGGCCTGTCAGACCTTGAACTGGCGCAACAGCTGTTCCAGGTCCTCGCTCAAGCGTGCCAGCGAGGCCCCCGCGTCGCTGGACTGACGCGCCGCCTCGGCGGTCTGCTGGGACAACCCGGCGGTATCGAGCACGTTGCGGTTGATTTCTTCGACCACGTGGGCCTGCTGCAAGGTCGCACTGGCGATCGAGGCGTTGAGCGCGGTGAGGTTGTTCAACGCCTGGCTGATCGCATCCAGGCTGGTGCCGGCCTCGCGGGCCTGCTGGACGGTCTGGCGCGAGGCCTCGCTGCTGGTGTCGATGGCCTTGACGGCTGCTTCCGACTGGCTTTGCAGGTGCTCGATCATGGTATGGATCTCGGCGGTCGACTGGGCGGTGCGCTGAGCCAGCAGTCGCACTTCGTCGGCGACCACGGCAAAACCTCGGCCCTGTTCACCCGCCCGGGCCGCCTCGATGGCGGCATTGAGGGCTAGCAGGTTGGTCTGCTCGGCGATGGAGCGGATCACTTCCAGTACGCCGCCGATCCGGGTGCTGTGCCCGGCCAGTTCGCGGATCACCTGCACCGCCTGGTCGATGGTGCTCGACAGTCGGTCGATCTGCTGCAGGCTACCGTGGATGGCCTGCTGGCCATGATCGACCTGCACTTGGGCCGCGTGCATCTCGTTGGCCGCTTGTTCGGCGGTCTTGGCGACGTCTTGGACCGCATAAGTGACTTCGTTGACGGCGGTGGCCACCTGGTCCATCTGCAACGATTGCTGGACGCTGTGCGCCTGGGCCTGGCCCGCATTGTCACCGACGTGGCTGGCGGACTGGGCCAGGGCATGGGCCGCGCCTTGCAACTGGCCGACCACACCCTGCAGCTTGCCGTTGAAGCGGTTGAAGTGTTCGCCCAGGTGCGTGAGTTCGTCTCGACCGTGGGTATCCAGGCGCCGAGTCAGGTCGCTTTCACCGCTGGCGATGTTGCCCATGGCTTGCACAGCATCCTGCAACGGACGGGCAATGCTGCGGGCGATCAACAGCACCAGCAGGGCCATCAGCATGGCGATGCCCAGGCCCAGCAGGGAGGCATCGCGTACTTGGCGGGCGAACTCGGCTTGAACGTCGTCGATATAGACACCCGAGCCGATGATCCAGCCCCAGGGTTTGAACAACTGGATGTAGGAGGTCTTGGCCACCGGTTCGCTGGCGCCGGGTTTGGGCCAGCGGTAGTTGACCGAGCCTGCGTCCTGGCTGCGGGCGAGGGCGACCATTTCGTTGAAGACGGCAAAGCCGTCGGGGTCGCGGATGGCGGAGAGGTCTTGGCCGTCGAGCTTGGGGTTGGTCGGATGCATGATCATCTTCGGCCCCAGGTCGTTGATCCAGAAGTAGTCATCCTTGTCGTAGCGCAGGCCGCGTACCACCTGTAGCGCTTGTTGTTGGGCTGCCTCACGGCTGAGCGTGCCGGCGGCTTCCAGGCCTTGGTAGTAGGCCAGCACTCCGGCCGCGGTCTGTACCACGTGCTGGGTCTTCTGGGCCTTGGCCTGATACAGGTCGCCGTGGAGCTGGCGCAGCATCAGCAGCCCCAGGATCACCAGCATGGCCACCGCTACCAGCAAGATCAGCGACAGGCGCCGGCTGATCGACATCGACCTCAAGGTCTTCATGAAAGGTACTCCCGCATTGTTCTTGTTATCAGGCGCATCCAAGCATGCTTTGCGCATCGCGACACACTCGACCAAGGGCTAAGTGCCGGAAGAGGCGTTTCGTGTCGCATGCCGCGCGAGCGATTGACAAGCGCCTCTGATAGGATTTCGGCCGCGCAAGATGAAACCTTTAGGTATCGGCGTTTTTCCACTGGCAATGCGGGCTGTAGTCGCTGTAAAACGGCCGGGCCTTTCGCGGTAATCATTAAGCAAATCAAGTACAAGGGGCCAGCCAGGAGCTGCGCTCCATCGGGGGAATGATGGATTTTTGGAGTGCCTTGCAGGCAATCATCTTAGGCGTGGTCGAAGGGTTGACGGAGTTCCTGCCGATCTCCAGCACGGGGCACCAGATCATCGTCGCCGATCTGATCGACTTCGGCGGCGAGCGCGCCATGGCGTTCAACATCATCATCCAGCTTGGCGCGATCCTGGCCGTGGTCTGGGAGTTTCGCCGCAAGATCTTCGATGTGGTCCTTGGGTTGCAGAGCCAGCCCCAGGCGCGTCGTTTTACTGCCAACCTGCTGATCGCCTTCTTCCCAGCGGTGGTGCTGGGCGTGCTGTTCGCCGACCTGATCCATGAATACCTGTTCAACCCGATCACCGTGGCAGCAGCCCTGGTGGTTGGCGGGGTGATCATGCTCTGGGCGGAGCGGCGCGACCACCGCATCGAGGTCGACCATGTCGATGACATGCGCTGGAGTCACGCCTTGAGGATCGGCCTTGTCCAGTGCCTGGCAATGATTCCTGGGACTTCGCGCTCGGGCTCGACCATCATCGGCGGCCTGTTGTTCGGCCTGTCGCGCAAAGCCGCGACCGAGTTCTCGTTCTTCCTGGCCATGCCGACCATGGTCGGGGCCGCAGTCTATTCGGGCTATAAGTACCGTGACCTGTTCCAGCCTGGCGATCTGCCGGTGTTCGCCATCGGCTTCGTGGTCTCGTTCATCTTCGCCATGATCGCCGTAAGGGGCCTGCTGAAGTTCATCGCCAACCACAGTTATGCGGCATTTGCCTGGTATCGCATTGTTTTCGGCTTGCTGATCCTGGCGACCTGGCAGTTTGGCTGGGTCAACTGGGCCACGGCGCACGGCTGAGATGGCCCGTTCGCACACTGTACCTCGGCGTGGCGGCAGCCGCGCCCAGGAGGGCGTACGCAATGTGCGCCTGAAGTTGCTGGCGCTGGCCGGGCTGTGCCTGCTGCCGGCACTGGGTGCCGCGCAGATGGCCTTCAGCGGGCAGTCCTGGGTGCCATTGGTGGTGTATCCGCTGGCGAGCCTGGTCAGCCTGTTGCTCTACTGGCAGGACAAACAGCAAGCCCGCACCCAGGCCTGGCGGACGCCCGAGAAGGTCCTGCACGCCAGCGAGCTATGCGGTGGCTGGCCCGGCGCGCTGGTGGCCCAGCAGTTGTTTCGACACAAGACCCGCAAGGTGTCCTACCAGGCGACGTTCTGGGGCATCGTGATGCTGCACCAGGCGTTCTGGGTCGACCATTTGCTGCTCGGTGGCCGCTGGCTGGGCGGCGCACTCGACTTCCTGACCGGCAATTGATGTCGAGGTGGCAATGGCCGCCCCGACGTATCTGTCACCCTTGCAACAGCCCAACCTGCAGCCGCTTGGGCAACCGCTTTACCACCAATTGGTGTGAGCGCTGCAGCAGGTCGCACAACTCCTCGCGCCCCATAGGATAGGGTGGGACCATGCTGATCCAGCGCGCCCGTGCAAGATAAGGCGCCGGACGGATGCCGGGGCGGTCGCAATAGCCCAGGAACAGCTCATCGGCCACCTTGAACGACAACCCCGCGCCTGCGAGGTCTAGCACCGCGAACATCTTGTTGTCCGCGACCGAGAACACCCGTACGCCGCCCCATTTGTAGTCCTCCCGGGCACCGGGCAAGCTCAGGCAGAACGCTGCCACCTGCTCCGGTGTCATCCGCCGCTCAGACATACCGCTCTCCACAGGCTTCGAACGAAGCCGCCAGATGATCGATCCACACCCGCACCGCCGGCAGCAGACCCCGGCGATGAGGGTAGACCGCCTGCAGCCAGCCGCCAGGCAGCGACCAATCCGGCAACAGCCGCACCAGTTCGCCGCGTTCGAGTTCCTCTTCACAGAACATGCTCGGCAGGGCCGTGAACCCCAGGCCTGCCCGGACGGCTGCCTTGCGCACCAAGAAATCGTCCACCGCCAGGCGCGGTTCCAGGGCGAGCTCCTGTTGTTTTCCGCCCGGGCCGATTAGGCGCAGGTGCACCAACCGATCCGCTTCCGCCGCACCCAGCACCGGCAAACCGGCCAGTTCCGACGGCTCGCGCAAGTGGTCGGCAAAGCCCGGCGCTGCCACCAGGTGAGTTTGCGCCGGGCGCAGGCGGCGAGTGACGAGCGCCGGGTCCTCGTCACCCAAGTCACGCACGCGCAGGGCCACATCAACCCCTTCGGAAATCAGATCGACCCGCCGATTGAGCAGGACCAGGTCCAATTGCACCAACGGATACTGCTCAAGAAACCGGCTGACTACATCCGGCAGGAACGCATGGGCCAGAGCCACCGGGCACGACACCCGCAAACGCCCACGGGGTTCGCTGCTCATGCTCGCCACCGCTTCGTCCGCGGCCTCGGCCTCCAGCAGCATGGCCTGGCAATGCTGCAGGTAGCGCTCGCCCACGGCGGTGAGCTTCAGTTGTCGGGTGGTGCGCTGCAGAAGACGTGTGCCCAGGCGTTCTTCCAGCTCGGCAATGCGCCGTGACAGGCGCGACTTGGGGATGCCCAATTGGCGACCCGCGGCAGCGAAACCGCCGGCTTCGACGACGCGGGCGAAATAGAAGAGGTCATTGAGGTCTTGCATGGGTAACGTCTCATTGTTCCATCTGTGGGACAAACTAACGCATTTTCACACGCTTATCAGCCATTCGATGGTTCTATAGGATTCTCTCCATCGCGATCGCCCCTTGATGCGGTCTTCACTCACAGGAGAGTCCCATGAAACTGTTGCATATCGATTCGAGCATCCTGGGCGACAATTCCGCCTCCCGCCAACTGAGCCGCGAAGTCGTCGAAGCCTGGAGAGCGGCAGATCCAAGCATCGAGGTGGTGTACCGCGACCTGGCCGCCGATGCGATCAGTCACTTCTCCGCCGCGACCCTGGTTGCCGCCGGCACCCCGGATGAAATGCGCGACGCCGCCCAGGCCCACGAAGCCAAGCTCAGCGCCGAGACCCTGGAAGAGTTCCTGGCTGCCGATGCAGTGGTGATCGGTGCGCCGATGTACAACTTCACCGTGCCGACCCAGCTCAAGGCCTGGATCGATCGCGTCGCCGTCGCCGGCAAGACTTTCCGCTACACCGAAGCCGGCCCTGAAGGCCTGTGCGGTGACAAGAAAGTGATTCTGGTGTCCACCGCCGGTGGTCTGCACCACGGCCAGCCGACCGGCGTCGGCCATGAGGACTTCCTCAAGGTGTTCCTGGGCTTCATCGGGATCACCGACCTTGAGATCGTCCGCGCCCACGGCCTGGCCTACGGCCCGGAACACCGCAGCAAGGCTATCGACGCTGCTCAGGCCCAGATCGCCAACGAGCTATTCGCTGCCGCCTGATCGGTGCCAAAAAAACCGGCTGACGCCCTAAGCGCCAGCCGGTTTTTTTCATTCAGGTTTCATCTGCCGGCCGTTTGGCTGGCTTTATGCTGGCACTGTCCTTCGGCCTTGCGCGGAGCTACCCGCCCATGAAGCGAACCTGTGCACTGTTGGCCTTGGTGTTGCTAGGCGGCTTGATCGCCCGCGCCGAGGCAGCGCCTTGGGTCAGTGGCCTGCACCGGATGCAACTGGCCGATCCGCTGGATGCCCGGCCCATGCAGGCGCTGGCGTTCTACCCGGCCAATGGCCCGACGCACTCCTTGCGTCTGGAGGGCTATCCACTGACCGTGGCAGAGGAGGCGCCGGTCGCCATGGGGCAGTTCCCCTTGCTGGTGTTGTCCCACGGCAATACCGGCAGCCCACTGGCACTACACGACCTGGCCACCGCTTTGGCGCGCCGCGGCTTCATCGTCGTGGCCGTGATCCATCCTGGCGACAACAACCGTGACCACAGCCGACTGGGCACCCTGAGCAACCTCTACGGGCGGCCGTTGCAAGTGAGCGCGGCGATCAGCGCAGCCCGTGACGACAGCCTGCTTGGCCCTTACCTGAACGAGGGCAAGGTTGGGGTGATCGGGTACTCGGCGGGTGGTGAGACTGCGTTGATCCTCTCCGGTGCGCAACCGGACCTGGACCGCTTGCACCGGTATTGTCTGGAGCGTCCTGGCGACGCGGATGCCTGCAAGACCCATGGGGTGCTGATCGCCGACCGCGCCGAACTCACGCCTCAGGCCGACACCCGTGTGGGTGCGGTGATGTTGATGGCGCCCCTGAGCCTGATGTTCGGCCGTCATGCCTTGGCCGGGGTGAGTGTCCCCGCATTGATCTACAGCGGCGACCGCGACCAGTTGCTGGCCGTGGACCGCAACGCCGAAGCCTTGGCGCGTAAGCTGCCGGTAACGCCTGACTATCGGCTACTGGCCGGTGCCGGCCATTTCGTGTTCATGGCGCCCTGCGACGATGAGCAACATGCCCGTATGCCTGCGCTGTGCAAGGACGCTGACGGCGTCGACCGTCGCCATATTCACCATTCGTTGCAGCGCGAGGCCGCGCTGTTTTTCAGCCAAGCCCTAGGGGCGCCGCAGCCGGCCGAGCGCTCAGCCGCGATGGGCGCGGCGGGCGAGCAGCAGCACAAGGCCCACCCCTGAGAGTGCCAGCAAGGCGGCCACGCAGAAGATCGACGCATAGCCCTGGTGCGCAGCCACCGTACCCATCACAGGCCCAGCGATGGCCAAGGCCAAGTCGAAGAACACCGCATAGGCACCCAGGCCCGCGCCACGACTGCTGCTCGGTACCTGCTGGATCGCCTCCACCCCAAGCGCCGGATACACCAGAGACAATCCGAACCCCGTCAGGCCCGCGCCGACCAAGGCCCAGGCAGGCGAGGGCGCTAGCCAGAGCAGGGTCAGCCCCAGCACCTCGGTGGCCATGCATGCGATCGCCACGTTGTAGCCGCCAAAGCGGTTGACCGCATTGACGAACAGCAGCCGGGACACGATGAAGCACAGGCCGAAGGCGCTCAGGCACCAGGCCGCACCGATCCAGCCGCGCTCCAGGTAATAGAGGGTGATGAAGGTGGTGAGGGTGCCGTAGCCGATCGAAGCCAGGGTCAGTCCCAGGCCAAACGGCGCCACCCGCCCGAAGGCGGACCAGAATGGCAGGCGTTCACCTCGCACCACCACGGCATCCGGGCGTGTGCGCAATGCCATCAGGGCTAGCAGCGCCAGCACCAGCAAGGCTGGGCCGAGCACGCTGAAATCGATCCCGTCCACCAGCAGTACGCCGGCCGGCGCGCCAATGGCGATGGCGCCATAGGAGGCGATGCCGTTCCAGGAAATCACCTTTGCGGTGTGCTCGCTGCCGACTTGACCGATACCCCAGCTCAAGGTGGCGACCCCGATCAACCCTTGGGCGATGCCCAGCAGCACCCGGCCTGCGAGTAGCAGGAGCAGGCTCAGCCAAGGTAGGGCGAGGGTCCAGGCCGAAAACAAGGTCAGCACGCCGCAGCCGGCGATGCCGTAAAGCCCATAGCGAATCGCTCGCTTGCCACCCAGGCCATCGGCCACCCGTCCGGCAAACGGCCGGCTGAGGAGCGTGGACAGGTACTGAAGGCCAATGGTCAGGCCAGCGATCACCGCGCCAAAGCCAAGCTGGTCATGGACATAGCTGGGCAGTACCGCGATCGGCAGACCGATGCACAGAAAGGCGATGAAGGTATAGAAAACGATCGAGAGGATCTGCAGGGTGACGCTGGAGGCGGGTTGTTGCGCGGTCATGGGCACGTTCGCGGGCAGGCGGTGGGGCGTCGCCCATCATGGCGTCTGCGCGGGATAAAAGAAAGCAGGCTAACGAGTTGTTCGTTAGGTGCAGATACCGCGCCGTCCTTTAGAACGGCGCAGTACCTGTAGGAGCGGCGTTACCCGCGAATCAGACCAAGCGCTCGAGGCGGGGGCTGTCAGACCACCACACCCTGGCTGCGCAGGTAGTCGTCGTAGGTGCCGCTGAAGTCCACCACGCCTTCCGGCGTCAGTTCGATGATGCGCGTTGCCAGCGACGACACGAACTCGCGGTCATGGCTGACGAACACCAGCGTTCCCGGGTAGTTCTCCAGCGCCAGGTTCAGCGCCTCGATCGACTCCATGTCCAGGTGGTTGGTCGGTTCATCCATCACCAGTACGTTGGGCTTTTGCAGGATCAGCTTGCCGAACAGCATGCGACCTTGCTCACCACCGGAGATCACCTTCACCGACTTGAGGATCTCGTCGTTGGAGAACAGCATGCGGCCCAGGGTACCGCGGATCAGTTGTTCGCCTTGAGTCCACTGGCCCATCCAGTCGAACAGGCTCAGGTCGTCTTCGAAGTCGTGGGCGTGGTCCTGGGCGTAATAGCCCACCTCGGCGCTGTCGGTCCATTTCACGGAACCGGCATCCGGCGCCATCTCGCCGACCAGGGTACGCAGCAGGGTGGTCTTGCCGATACCGTTGGGGCCGATGATCGCTACGCGCTCGCCAGCCTCGACCACGAAGCTGAAGTCCTTGAACAGGGTCTTGCCCTCGAAGCCCTTGGAGACCTTTTCCACGGTCACCGCCTGGCGGTGCAGCTTCTTGGTCTGCTCGAAACGAATGAACGGGCTGACCCGGCTCGACGGCTTGACCTCGGCCAGCTGGATCTTGTCGATCTGCTTGGCACGGGAGGTCGCTTGCTTGGCCTTGGAGGCGTTGGCCGAGAAGCGGCTGACGAAGGTCTGCAGTTCGGCGATCTGCGCTTTCTTCTTGGCGTTGTCGGCCAGCAACTGCTCGCGCGCCTGGGTGGCGGCGGTCATGTACTCGTCGTAGTTGCCTGGGAACAGGCGCAGCTCACCGTAGTCCAGGTCAGCCATGTGGGTGCAGACGCTGTTGAGGAAGTGGCGGTCGTGGGAAATGATGACCATGGTGCTGTTACGCGCGGTCAGAATGTTTTCCAGCCAGCGGATGGTGTTGATGTCCAGGTGGTTGGTCGGTTCGTCCAGCAACAGCACGTCCGGATCCGAGAACAGCGCCTGGGCCAGCAGCACACGCAGCTTCCAGCCTGGTGCCACTTCGCTCATCGGTCCGAAGTGCTGCTCCAGCGGAATGCCCAGGCCCAGCAGCAGTTCGCCGGCGCGCGACTCAGCGGTATAGCCGTCCATCTCGGCGAATTCGGTTTCCAGTTCAGCGACGGCCATGCCGTCTTCTTCGGTCATTTCCGGCAGGGAATAGATGCGGTCACGCTCGGCCTTGACCTTCCACAGCTGCTCGTGGCCCATGATCACGGTGTCGATCACGCTGAAGGCCTCGTAGGCGAACTGGTCCTGGCGCAGTTTACCCAGGCGGGTGTTCTGCTCGAGCATCACCTGGCCAGCGGACGGCTCCAGGTCACCGCCGAGGATTTTCATGAAGGTCGACTTGCCGCAGCCGTTGGCGCCAATCAGGCCGTAGCGGTTGCCGTTGTTGAATTTGACCGAGACGTTTTCGAAGAGCGGCTTGGCGCCGAATTGCATGGTGATATTAGCGGTGGAGATCAAGGAGCTTACCTATCAATAACTTACGTGGCTTCGTCGCAGCTACGGACCAATTTCGGATCAATCTGGAGCTTTTCGAGCCCCTGCCAGGCGTTGGCCGAATTAATCCAGCGTGCATGTCGATGAGAGCATCTGCACACGATGCCCGAGCTGTTGGGCGATGAATGCGGGGTTGAGACCAGACATTGCGCCTATTGTCGCATAGGTGTGACAGCAGTTATACGGGGCCGTCCCCCTTTACCGTGTCTGAACGACAGCCTGCCAACGAAGACAACCGCCTGGTGGTGGTGCTCGCCGCCGCTGCTCTGGCCAGTCAAGGTGCACAGACCATCTGCCACCCTGTGCGGCGCTAACCGGCCCCGCGCGCGGGCTTGCGTCATCCATCCGTAGCACGGCTACCTGAGTGCTAGTGAGTTACGAGCATTCGCAACTGCTTTAGTCAATGCACAGATTTATCCGGGCTTGGCTGGCAGCATGGAAGCCCGCTCCACAGCTCGCAATGTATCTTCAGGTTTTCTTCACAGCGTCGCTAAGCTGCTTAACTGTCTCTACGACTTGACGTGCACCGCTTTGAATTCTCTCAATTATCTCTCCCGCTTCACCTACCAAACCTACGCCGGCATCAACCTTATACTGACTGGTTTGCATGCCTTTAACGGCTTCTTGCGATAATTCATGGTTGCGCTTTACAACGTCCCTGATTTCTACGGTGGCCTGGGCGGTGCGTACTGCTAGATGGCGAACTTCGTCCGCTACGACAGCAAACCCTCTACCTTGCTCTCCGGCTCTAGCTGCTTCAATGGCTGCATTTAAAGCCAAAAGATTTGTTTGGTCTGCGATTTCGCGTATGGTTTGGATAATTCCAGTGATCATTTCGGACTGCTTGCTCACCGCAGATATGTTATCTGCTGCTTTTGTGATTTCATCAGCGATGCCGCGTACCACCGCAACTGTTTCATTGATGATTAATGCACCCTGCTGTGCGCTTTGGTCGGTTTTTAAAGATATTTCATAGGCAAGTTTAGCTGCGTCGGATTCGACTTTTTGATGCTTAACCTGTTCAGTGATGTCGCGAGCAAATTTTACAACCTTGTAAAGTTTGTTGCTGGCATCAAACACGGGGTTGTAAGTGGCACTCAACCATACCGTATTGCCGGATCGGTTGACTCTCTGGAAACGGCCGGAGAAAAACGCTCCTTTATTGAGGTTTTTCCAAAATTCCTTGTACTCGGTCGACGCGACCTCTTGCGGGGTGCAAAATAGTCGGTGGTGTTGACCTCGGATTTCATGCAGGCTATAGCCTAATGTGCGTAGAAAGTTATCATTGGCGTCCAGTACATGCCCATCCGGGGTGAACGAAACCATTGCCATCGATCGGCTTATGGCTTCGATTGTGCTGCGCTGTTCCTGCTCGTTTTTTACTTGGTCTGTGATGATGGTTGCACATTTTAATATGCTTATTATGCGTCCGTTGCAGTCTCTGATTGGGTTGTAGCTTGCCTCCAACCAGACCTCTTCCCCTTGCTTATTTTGTCTGACGAAGCGGTCGCGGATAGACTCTCCTTCGGCAAGCCTTCTCCAAAAGTTCCTGTACTCAGAGGTTGTCGTGTGGCTTTTTAGACAGAATATACTATGGTGCTTTCCGATGATTTCTTCTAGGTTGTAACCCAGTGCGTGCAATAAATTTTGGTTGGCGGTGGTAATGAGTCCATCGGGGGTGAACTCAATTATTGCAGTGGCAAGGTTTATAGCTGATGCTCTTGCATCGTGTGTGTGTAATTTTGATAATGTTTCTTCAAGTTCGCGTTTTAGACGTGTGTTAAACATGGCGCACCATTGTGTGATAGCTAAATCAGGTTGCTGGGTGGTCGAGTGTAAAGTGGCTTTGTGAAATGCGCTCAATCATCGAGTCACGCTGGTCACGGTTTTTTCTATTGCGCGTATGGGGGTGGCACTTCAAGTGACCTAATATCAGCTTGATTGCTGCACTGAAGACTACAATGCCATCCATATTCCCACTTCATGTGCAGTTCGATGCTAAGGCCATACTATGTGGGGGAGTGCTTCGAGTTCAGGCTTCGCAAACAGGTAGCCTTGAAATAGATTTATTCCGGTTTCTTGTAGTGCCTGTAGCTCTTCAATGCACTCGATTCCTTCAGCGATAACCTGTATGTTGAGGTCTTTGCATAGGGCTACTATGCTTCTGCTTATCACTTGCTTTGCCCTGTTCTTGTGGATATTTCGAATTAGCTCCATATCGATTTTGATAATGTCTGGTTGGAAGTCGGCGAGCAGGTTTAGGCCTGAATACCCAGCGCCAAAGTCATCAATAGCAGTTTTGAAACCTTGTTTTTTATAAGATTCCAAGATTTTTTTAATGTGGGTTTTGTCTGTTATGTTTTCATTCTCCGTGACTTCAAATATTATTTTTTCTATGGGGAAATTATATTTTTCCGCAGCGCGGAGTGTTGTCCGTATACAGGCCTCTGGCTGATAAACTGCATTGGGCAAGAAATTGATACTCAAGTGTTCTGATAGGCGTGTTTTGGCTGCAAGCTCGACAGCTTTAACGCGACACGCCTGATCAAATTTATATCGATTTGAGTGATTTACCTGTTGCATAACGGCGTTTGCGCCTGCTCCATTCTTGCCACGCACCAGTGATTCATAAGCAAAAACGCTGTTGTTACTCGTATCAACAATGGGCTGGAATGCCATCGTGAAGTCGAAGCTGATGGGTGATTTGTCCCTGCAACTGCGGCAGCCATGGGGCCTTTGAGGTTCAACAGATTTAAGTGGTATAGACATATTTGGAGCCTCACAGGTAGGGGAGCGGTGTGGCAGGGCTCCGTGCCGGTATTTGGGGAGGTCAAAAGCGCTTCTCAGTGCAGGCAGTATTGCCTCATACCTATACAAAAGGAAGCTGCATGTATAGATTTATTTGTCATTTGTGGCGGCGGAATTGCCAAAATGGATGTCAAAAGCGACATGGTTGGCTTTTTGCGTTGTACTTTAGCCTGTGTTTGTACAACTAGATCCCACTGATTGCCCCAATTTGAACAGCCCACCGGACCAGTTCTCGGACTAGCGGGTCCAGCTGCAAGGGGAGGCGGATCCCCCCATGAAATCATTAATACGCCGTAGGTCAGATGCCTGCGTGTCCTGGGGCGCTCTGCATAAAGGTTTTCCAGGCGCCTGGGATACCTCGTCGAGACTCGACTAGAATTTTGAGAGTTGGGGGTGTGAGGTGGGTTATGCGCTACTCGAAAATCAGGCCTTTTCTATGGTGGGCTGGAGCCCTGCAATTTTTCGCAATTCTTGCGGCGATTGAGCACAGAGCGTGGGACGTTGTGTTTATCTGCCTGATGGTGATTGCAGTAGGGATTTGGTTTGCCAGGGATGCGCAACGCTTGGAGATTCACAAGCAGAGCACGTTGAGGTAGTCGGGCCTCTGGTGGTTTGGCGTAAGGGCACGGTGCCTGACTCACTCTAGGGCAGGCATTCGCCAACTTGACATAGCCAAACTGCCGCTCAAACTATTGGAATCGCGACCCCTCAAGCATCAATGTTTTGGTCTCGCCAGCCATACGGGTTTTCCTCCTGCAACTTGGCTGACTTCTCGCGTTGTGGGCGGTGATGGGGCGTCTGGTCCATTGCCATGAGAGTCTTCCCTCAATCCACTGGGCGGCATGTGAACGTGCAGTTGGTGGCGCCGCTGCTGCGCCAGTTTGTTCAGAGGTCTCATGAAGGGCATACCTCTATAGGCGTTTTATGAGTTGGGCCAGAGGGCTTGACCACCAGTAGACGCCTGTTTGCACGACACTAGCCACAAGGCCGACCAGTGGACGTGGCCCAGCTGGGCGGCGCCGGTCCCGCCGTTGATCGTTGCGCATTCCTGCCCATCTCGTGGTTAGAAACCGTGCTGTTTGGCGGCAGAATTCTCCAACACCTAAGAGCTGCCCCATGCATTGTTTCCCTCAGCTCATGGGGCAGGGCGCTCTTCGAGGAAAGTTCGGTTTGACTGGCAACCTGCCCGCCCATCCAGCATGGATGGAAAGCCAGTAGCGACCTCCTCCGGGCCGTAGTACGGTCCGCCTTCAACAAACCACCCGGTTCGTTGCATTCACGCCCAAGGACCGGGGCTCTCATGACCTGGAGGGTCGAATGGAAATCGCTCGAAAGATCAATCAAGAAGAATTGGATGCTGCCCTGATAGCGTTTGCCCGCTACAAGATCGGAGAGATAAAGATCTTCGATCTGGAGCAGGCGATGAGCTTCGACGCGGGCGAAGCTCTCTCCAAGAGCGGGCTGGTCAGGTTCTCAATTACGAAGATGGTGTCCGGCCGTTATCGCATCAGCGATGAAGGAGAGCATGCGATCACAGAGGCTGGTCGAGATCGCCTGCAGGTGATCCGAGGGTAACGCGGCCATTGACCGGGTAGCCAAGCAACCTAATACGGTGTGCCTCCAGATACGGCAGGTTGGTTCTACGACAAGTGTAGGCGGCTGCAACAGCCAGCCGCGGGACCGACCTTGGTTGAAGCCGCTCGTCGAAAGCCGGGCACTCTATGTGCGCCGATCATTCCCAGTTCTAGGCACAGCCTTCCTGTGCCACCGATGGGAGAATGACCATGGCAGTCGTACGCAACGATCCAGGCGCGGCACATCCAGCTGTTCCCGATAACGCTACCGGCTCGGGAGGAGGCCATGGCTCTGGTCCGGAGAAGGCCAAGCCTGAGCCCAAGCAAGGGGTGGGCGAAGCATGGTCCGATAACCGGCCTGAAGATTGGAATCCTCCCCCTGGCGACCCTGGGGCTGGTCAAGGTGTTGGGGCTACGCAGGATGACGGCCCGGCGAACGTCGACGAAAAGCAGGGCGGCGCCGTACCGAGTAGCCGCGATTCGGTGCCGCTGGCGGCGGACGATGATGCCTCGGTAGAGCAGGAGATGAAGGATGTAGACGCTAACAATGCGGTGTCCAGTGAGCATCCCAAGCCATAGCCTGAGCGGACCATGATTTTTCAAGCGACCGTATGGCGGACTTGGAATGCGAATTGCTCCTTCTCGAACACACCTTGCCGTGGGGGCTGCGCGATGCTTCGGGAGGAGATCTATTTCACTGTTTTGATGGTCTCGATCGTACTGATCATCGACCTGATGGCCCTCTACGTCTATTTCAAGAGCAGGCCGTAAGGGTTGTTGCTGTTCTGAGCCTGAGTTTCTCATTACCCAGGTTCGGGGAAAAACCAAACATGTGGTCCCCGAAGGGGCGGCGTCATGACACAGGCTTGGCGAGCCCTCACGGCTTCAATGCACCTTTGGTGAAAAATCCTCCGACGCTCAAGTCGATCAATTACCAGATGCTTGGCCATTTCATAGGTCTGGCCAAATGCCTTGTGGTCCGGCTGTGGGAAGTGCTGTGCAAGGCTTTGCGCGTCGAGGTCGTCGAAAGCCGATTCGGTGATTTAGATAGATATGGCGCAGTGGGAGATGCCAAGGCCTCCCTGGCTAGCCACGACCCAGGCAGGCCAGGGATAATCCGGCCGTTCAACGACAAGGTGTTGTATCCGTGGAAACGAAAAGCTTGATGGCCGAAGTGTTCTTCAGCCTGCCAACGCATATCTGGGTTCTGCCCGTGGCGGGTGTTATGGCCTATTTCGGATTGAAAATGGCCGAGGCTTCCACCGAGCGAATGAAGGTACTTCGGCTCGCCACTTATGCAGCCCTGGTGCTCCTGGCAGTGGTCCCCAACGGCATATATGCCGTCGCTGCGCCCACGGCTGCAGCTACTGACGGAGCATTGCTGCCCAACTATGAAGGACTGTTCTACCTCGATGCCTTCTTCGTGTTCGCCGGCTGGGCCATCAGTGGCGTGATTCGCACCCGGACGTGAGCCGTGACCAGTGCGATACTGGGGTTCACCATACGGCGCGAACCTTTTCGAGCCGTTGGAGGTCCAGACCCAGGAAGCCCCCAAATCCATTAAATAAGGCTTCGTATTGCCCTGTCGTGCAACGCTGGAAGACAAAGCCATGCCTGAAAGAGAAAAGCGCTATCGTGCCTACCACCTCTTGAGAGAACTCGATTCGTTGACCTCCTCGACCATGAACCAGATCGCCTACGGTCGTGTGGGAGGCACCGAATGGAAAGGGATGTGCCAGGCGCACCGCAAAGCGTTCGAGGATTGGATGGCGTTCGCCGAATCGTTGCTCGAACCGGGCAGCGAGAAATCCCCGGACTCCTCCTGACCTTCACGGCAGGTGCTGCGCCGGTTGTCCGATTCTCCCTCTTTGCCTGTCGAACGCGGTTGCGTGATGGCAACCATCCGCTATGGTGCCACTACCAACACATAAGACTAAAGTCGTAGGAGGCGGCATGAGAATTCGCGGTGACGTGTTCTGGGCTTGGGCAGACCCCACGCTTCATCATCGAACGCATGACGAAACGCTCGACAGCGGCTCGTGTATTGACGTGCAGGTTCGATTGTCACGAACCGGTGCGACGCAGATGTTCATCGGCCTCTACGCGCCGTCCGGCATGGCCTTGCATGAGGAGGCGTTTGATTCGCGTCCAGGCGAATCGATGACCCGGGCACTGGCCTGGGGTGTCGGGCGCGCCAGGAGGGTGGCAAGCGAGCCGGCATTGCAGTCCGGAGGGCGCGGCGCCAAGCCGGCAGTCGTAGCGGTCTGCGGGGGGCGTTGAGTGTTCCAGAAGCAATAGGACCGTCACCGTCTTAGGGCAGACGGTGACGTCCTGCCACGAATTTCAGTACAACAGCACATTCACCGTGGCAATCACGGTAACCAGAAACAGCACGCCCGCCGCTATTTGTAGCAGTGTCCCCACTACGCGACCGACCCAGCCACTGAGTGTCCCTTCAATGGCCGGATTATGTTCGCCGCTTGGTAGGGACCTGGTGACGCGCTCGGCGCGCCCCGTAAGCCTGCTACCGATCTTGCTCATCAGAAACGCCAGGATGAACGCGACCCCGCAACCGGTCAGGCCGTGGCTTTGAATGGTCTGGTAGAGGCTTAGCAGCAGGAACCAGCATTGACGCAGAAACTCAGCCATGGCGGCCACGTTCGTCGGCATACGGATGGTTGTGGTTTGCCTTGGGCCAGGGCGCCTTCTTTCGATGACCCAGCAAGAGCAAACATGATGTTTAACCCAGAATAGCTATTGCTTTGGTATATGCCAGTTTTCAGGCGGCGGTTATCAGTGCTTGTAATTACCTGATGTCATTGCAGATACCTGCGTAATTAGCCCAGCGGAAACTTCCCAGGGCAAGAAAGCGGATGCACCGGATAGCCTCGAAAGGTAGAGTGCCTTGCACCGGTTTTTTCAAGCGAGCAGCTCCGATGTCCTGCGCCTTTACCTTCATGCAGTCTCCCCTTGGGACCCTCACGCTGGTCGCCCGAGGCGATCGCCTGGCTGCGGTGTTGTGGGAGCAGGAGCGGGAAAACCGTGTGCGCCTGGGCGTGCTGCACCGGGACGATGGGCATCCGACGCTGCGGGAGACGGCTCGCCAGTTGGGCGAGTACTTTGCCGGCAGCCGCCAGGGTTTTGAGCTGCCGCTTGATTTTGTCGGCACGGACTTCCAGCGCCAGGTCTGGACCGCGCTGCTGACCATCCCCTTCGGGCAGACCCGCAGTTACAGCGATATTGCCCGGCAGATCGGCAACCCCAGCGCAGTGCGGGCGGTGGGGGCGGCCAATGGGCGCAACCCGATTTCGATCATCGCCCCGTGCCACCGGGTGATCGGCGCATCCGGTAGCCTGACCGGCTTTGCCGGCGGGCTGCAGGCCAAACAGTACCTGTTGGCCCTGGAAGGACGAGAGAGCCTCGCGCTGGAGCTTTGAGCCCGTTCAACTCACCCAGAGCACGATCCGCCAACCAAGCACCGCCGCCGCCGTGCCGACCACCAGGTACTTCATGTCGCCAGCGCGTCCAACGGTATGGCTTGAGCAGTCATTGACGTGGTATCCAGCAGCACCAGCCCCTGGGCATGCTCATCCAATGCTGCCAGCAGATTCCCTTGAGGGTCCCAGGCCGCGGAATGGCCGGCGCCGACGAAGGTGTCGGCTGGCCCCACGCAGTTGGCGAGCAACACCGGCATGCCCAGCCGCCGGGCAACGTCCGGGTAATGCCGGAAACCTTCGTCGATGCCCTTGGTTGTCTTGGCCACGCTGGCCATATAGATATCTGCCCCTGCCGAACGAGCCTGTTCGGCATGCTCGATGAACATCGATTCGTAGCAGATGGCCGGGGCGATGCGCTGGTTACCCACACTGAACACCAAGGGATGCTCGCCTGCGATGAAGAACGGCAGCTCATCATCGTGCAGGCGCTGTTTGGCATAGAAGTGGGGCGGGGCGCCAGGGCGCAGGATGGGCATGCCAATGCAAATCCCGGTGGGGGCCAGCAACGGTAGACCGACGGCCACCGCGATGCCATGGCGGTCACAGAGCGCTTGCAGCGGATCGAGCAGGGAGGTGTCCGATGGTTGCGCCAATTGTTGGGCCAGGGTGGGTTCATAGCCGCTCAAGGACAGCTCGGGGAATACCACCAGCTCCGCACCTCGTGCAACGGCCTGTTCGACGCAGTAGCGGTGGCGTTCCAGGTTGCCCGGCAGGTCGCCCTTGCCGGAGGCCAGTTGTACAGCACACAGTTTCATGGCGAGTCCATCCATGGAAAGAGCGGGAGGGGTGAGAATACTATCGGTCAACCCGCCCAGGCCACCCTGGGCTGAAGGGCTTCAGGAGGCCGGGTGCGGGGCGAAGCGCTGACGGAACCAGTCGGTGAGCATGGCTTTTTCCGCATACAGGCGATCGCTGCTACTGGCCTGGCGGCCGGGGCGGCTGAGGTACATCTTGTCGCTGACGCGCTCCTGGGCGTGCTGTTCCGGTTGCCCGGGCTGGACGAGGGTGTAGCTCAGGTCGATGCTAGGCCAGGTGATCTCGCGCATGAAGCGCACATCATAGGCACTGCTGTGCCAAGGCTCGAAGCGCCCGGCCAGGTCGATGTCGCGCACATCGATGCGCAGTTGCTGCCCAGGTTGCAGATAGCGCTGGCCGAGCTTGTGCAGATGCTCGGTAAGGGCCTTCATGACATACGCATCTGCGCCCCGTTCGTAGCCGTGGCTATCGAGGCTCGCATCGCGAAACTGCTCGGGATGATTGAAATGCACGTCGACCTGCGCGGTTGGTGCGCCTTGTGCCATGCTGATGGAGGCCAGCAGCATCAAGACACAGGGGAGGGTGGTACGCATGATGCACCTCCACGGGCACGGACGGATCGCCCCTCCATTTTACGCCTGCCGCTGGCACAGCAGCAGAGGGTGGATGCAATGAGCCGTTTTCGGCGGGTGACTGCCAATACCCGTGGCCGCGATCTGGCCGTGGGCGACATCCATGGCCATTTCGACCGGTTGCAGCGATGCCTGGACGAGGTGGGTTTCGATCCTGAGGTGGACCGACTGTTCAGCGTGGGCGATCTGGTGGACCGGGGGCCGGCCAGCGAGCAGGCGCTGGACTGGCTGGCGCAACCCTGGTTCCACGCGGTGCAGGGCAACCACGAGGCGCTCGCCATCGCCCACCTGCGCGGCGGCAGGGTCGATCTGGAGATGTACCGCTCTGCAGGGGGGGGCTGGTTTCTCGACCTTTCTCGTGCCGAACAACATCGCTATGTCGAAGGCTTCGCGCAGATGCCATTGGCGATCGAGGTGCCAACGTCGCTTGGGCTGATCGGCCTTTTGCATGCCGATAGTCCATTTCCCGAATGGTCGACGCTCAAGGCCTTTCTCGAGGCCATGGACGATCCCGAAGTCCGGGAAGTCTGCCAATGGTCACGGCGACGCCTGCGTGAAGGCGATACCGAGCCGGTCGGTGGGTTACGCGCCTTGCTGGTCGGCCATACCCCAGTGCTGCGGGTCAAGCAGTTGGGCAACGTCTGGCACCTGGACACCGGCGGCTGGGCCAGCGGCTTTTTCAGTGTGGTGGACCTCAGGACGCTGAGCGTGATCAACCCCAGGCCAGGCGCATGAGCACCGCGCTGGCCAGCAGAATCAACAGCACACCCGAGGCACGCTCCAGCCACGGCAAGACTTGGGCGAAGCGCCGCAGCACCCGGCGATTGCCGATGGCCACCGCCACCAGCAGGTCCCAGCCCAGCACGATCGTGAACATCCACATACCATAGGCGAGCTTCCAGCCCGCGCTGCTGGCGGCGAGCATGCTTGCCAGGCTTGCATAGAACAGGGCGTTCTTCGGGTTGAGGATGCCCGAGGTGAAGCCCATTCCCAGGTTTTGTACCCAACCATGGCCAACACCGACCTCGGCCGATTGCAGGTTGCTGCGTCCGGCATGGCGCAGGAACAGCCCGCCGATGTAAAGCAAGTAGGCACATCCGGCCAGTTGCAAGGCGATGAACAGCGCGCTGTCCTCCTGCAGAACGGAGACGCCGGTAAAGGCTGTGGCGATGAACACGCCATTGGCCAGGGCGATCCCCAGGCAAGCACCGCTCGCGGTACGCCAGCCGGCGGTGGCCGAGGCGCGAGCGACGAGGAAGAAATCGGGACCCGGGGAGAGCAGGGCCAGGAAATGGGCAGCGGCGACGACGAGAAATTGCTCCATGGGTAGGCTTCTGTGGCAAGGAAAGCCGCAGTCTGTCGTCTCAAGCCTTGGGCGGTATTGAAGATAATTGCGCGGCGTGTGCTCCAGAGCGCGGAGCGGGTGGGCGGGTTTACCCGCGCGCCCCGGCACCGTGTCGATATTGTCCAGGGGTCATACCCGCGTGCGCCTTGAACACCCGCTGGAAATGGCTCTGGTCGGCAAAGCCCAGGCGATAAGCCACCTGCGCAAGGTCCTGGCCTTGGCCAAGCAACCCTCGCGCACGGTTGACCCGCTCATTGAGCAGGTAAGCGTGTGGTGTGAGGCCCGTGGCGGCCCGGAACGCCCGGATCAGTTGGTAACGACCCAACCCGACGTACCTGGCCAGATGCTCCAGGCTGATGTCGGCCAGCTCGCACGTCTGCAGCATGGCAATCAGCTCGCGCAGGGCGGGGGCGCTCAAGGCAGGGGGCGGGGCAGCCTCCAGCGTCGCATGCGCAGCAAAGTCGTGGTCACCGATGAAGGCCACCAACGCGGCTTCCTTCTGCGAGGGGGCCGCGTCGGAAAACAACAATGCATTGAGCTGGCAGAACTGCCGATACACCTCGGCCGAATGCGTGATACGCGCAGGCGCTCCGGGCTCGGCAGCGCCAACGCCTGACTCCAGTCGCAGGCGGCCCAGCCACTGCGCATCCACATGCACCATCTGATAGCTCCAGGCCTGGCCCGGCTCGGGATTGCAGGCATGCACCCGCTGCGCCGGGACCAGCACCAAGGTGCCGGGCGTCAGGCGCGTCTGACCGTCACCCGCGCCGGTGAACCAGCTGAGGCCGGCATCTACCGCACCGATGGAGAACGTTGGATGGCTATGGGCCTTGTAGCAGGCCCGGCTATGGCAGGCGCGCCGGCTTTCCACGAAAGGCAGGGCCGGGTCGCGCCAGATTTCGCTGTTCGAGAGGGTCATGCAGGGCCTGCTTCGCCGAGTGCCGGAGCGCGCAGTCTAAACTGCGGGCCACTGTTCCGGCCATTCACTGCGTCACTGTACTTGACGCAATGCACGCCCGGCGCGAGGCTGCCGAGGTCCTGAAGGAGAAGAAAAATGGACCTGTCGAGTTTGCTGCTGTTCATCCCCGCCTGCTTCGCCCTGAACATGGCGCCGGGCCCCAACAACCTCTTGTCGCTGCACAACGCCAGCCGCTATGGCCTGCGCACCGCCTGCATGGCCGGCATCGGCCGGTTGCTTGCCTTCAGCGGCATGATCGCCCTGGCTGCCATGGGCCTGGCGGTGGTGTTGCACACCAGCGAATACCTGTTCCTGATCATCAAGGTGCTGGGCGCAGCGTACCTGTTCTACATCGCCTGGCAGCTGTGGCGGGCGCCGGTGGCTGAGGCGGTCGTGGCGAGTGACCATCCTCGCGGTACCTGGCGCCTGGCCCGTCAGGAGTTCTGGGTGGCAGCGGGCAACCCGAAAGCCATCCTGATCTTCACCGCATTCCTGCCGCAGTTCGTCTCGGTGGGCAGCGCCATGCCAGTCGCCGAGCAGTTTCTCTGGTTGGGCGTGATGTTCCTGCTGCTGGAATGGGCGGCCATCGCGATCTATGCGGGCCTGGGGGCGTACATGCAGCGTTGGTTCAGCCAGCCAGGGCCGCGCCGGGTGTTCAACCGGGTCAGTGCATCGTTGTTGGGATGTGCGGGGTTGGGGCTTTTGGCTGCGCGGCGCTGAGGTCAGTCGCGATAGAACGTCTGCACCAGGTGGTATCCAAACTTGGTCTTGATCGGCCCATGCACCACACGCAGGGCTTTCTTGAAGATCACCTGGTCGATGGCACCTACCAGTTGGCCTGGGCGGACTTCGCCCAGGTCACCGCCGCGTTTGCCCGAGGGGCAGGTGGAGAATTTCTTGGCCAGCACGTCGAAGGCTTCGCCCTTGGCGATCCGTTGCTTGAGCTGTTCGGCTTCGGCAGCGGTCTTGACCAGGATGTGGCGGGCTTGGGCTTTCATGGGACACCTGTGCTTCGGGCAAAAAAGGGCGCCATTATGCCTGATCGCGCAGCTCTGCGCGGTCTCGGAATTGCGCCAGGGCCTCGGGGTTGGCCAGGGCGTCGGTGTTCTTCACCGGCAGGCCGTGGACGACGTTGCGGATCGCCAGCTCCACCAGCTTGCCGCTGATGGTGCGCGGGATGTCGGTGACCTGGACGATCACGGCTGGGACATGGCGAGGCGTGGTGTACTGGCGGATCACCTGGCGAATGTGCTGGCGTAGGGCATCGTCCAGTTGCAGCCCCTCGCGCAGGCGCACGAACAGGACTACGCGCACGTCGTTGTGCCAGTCCTGGCCAATGGCGACGCTTTCGACCACTTCCTCGACTTTTTCCACCTGGCGGTAGATTTCCGCCGTGCCGATGCGCACACCGCCGGGGTTGAGCACCGCGTCCGAACGGCCATGGATGATCATGCCGCCCTCGGCATTCTCTTCGGCGTAATCGCCCTGGGCCCAGACGCCGGGGTACTGACTGAAATAGGCATCGTGGTAACGGCTGCCGTCGTTGTCACCCCAGAAGCCCACTGGCATGGACGGGAAGTTACGGGTGCAGACCAGCTCACCTTTCTTGCCGATCACGGGCTGGCCGTGCTGGTTCCTCACCTCCACAGCCATGCCCAGGCCCTTGCACTGTATCTCGCCACGGCGTACCGGCAGCACGGGGTTGCCGAGCACGAAACACGAGACGATGTCAGTGCCGCCGGACATCGAGGCCAGGCACAGGTCGGGTTTGATCTTGCGGTAGACGTAGTCGTAGCTGTGGGGCGAGAGCGGTGAGCCGGTGGACATGATCAGGCGCAGGCTGCTCAGGCGATGGCTTTTGGCTGGCTCGATGCCTTCTTGCTCCAGAGCGGCCAGGTATTTGGCGCTGGTGCCGAAGGCGTGGATATGTTCGGCGTCGATCAGGTCGAGCAGACGCTGTGGGCCTGGGTGGAAGGGCGAGCCATCGTACAGCACCAGGGTGGCGCCGACCGCCAGGCCGCTGGCCAGCCAGTTCCACATCATCCACCCGCAAGTGGTGTAGTAGAACAATACGTCGTCGGCCTTGAGGTCGTTGTGCAGGCCGTGTTCCTTCAAGTGTTGCAGCAATACGCCGCCGGCGCGGTGGACGATGCACTTGGGCACACCGGTGGTACCGCTGGAATAGAGGATGTACAGCGGGTGGTCGAACGGCAGGGCGGTAAAGCGCGGTTCACCACCGGGTTGGTAGAAGTCGCTCCACAGGCTCACGCGCGGGGCAACGAACTCTTCGCAACGGGTGTGCGAGCGGGTGTAGGGCACCACCAGCAGGTGTTCGAGCTGGGGCAGTTGGGCGGTGACCTGGTTGATCTTTTCGACCTGGTCGATGGTCTTGCCGGCGTACTGGTAGCCGGCGCAGGCGATCAGCAGCTTGGGGGCGATCTGACCGAAGCGGTCGATGATGCCGTGCAGGCCGAACTCAGGTGACGAACTGGACCAGATGGCGCCGAGGCTGGTGCAGGCGAGCATGGCGACCAGGGTTTCCCAGGTGTTGGGCATCACCGAAGCGACCCGGTCGCCGGCCTGGATGCCCAGGGCCTGCAGGGCTTTCTGCATGCCGGCCACATGGGCCGCCAATTGCGCGTGGGTCAGCACTTGGCGTTGGCCGTCCTCGCGCACGGCGACCACGGCGGGGCGGTCGTCGCGCCGCATCAGCAGGTGCTCGGCGTAGTTCAAGGTGCCACCGGGGAACCAGTGCCCATCAGGCATCTGTGGACCTTCGCTGAGGGCCTGGGCGGGTGGGGTGTGCCACTGGACATGGAAATAGTCGGCAAGGGTCTGCCAGAAGGCTGGGCGTTGTTCGATGCTCCAGCGGTGCAGCGCGGCGTAGTCATTGATCTGAAGGTTGTAGCGCAGGTTTACCTGGCGGCGGAAGGCGTCCATCCGGCTGGCCTGGATCTGCGCTGTGGAGGGGCGCCAGAGCACATCGTTCATGCCGAAACCTCCCACTTTCGATGGAATCCAGAACCCTGTAGGAGCGGGCGAACCTGCTCCTACAGGGGCTGCGCTAGCTAAAGTGCTGATGCGCAGCCCAGGTGGCTTTTACTCCACTTTAGCCTTTTGTACGTCCGGCGATGCCGACCAGACGCGATAACGCACTTCGATGTCCTTGGGCACG
Source organism: Pseudomonas sp. PKS (assembly GCF_051913525.1). Classification (NCBI taxonomy): domain Bacteria; kingdom Pseudomonadati; phylum Pseudomonadota; class Gammaproteobacteria; order Pseudomonadales; family Pseudomonadaceae; genus Pseudomonas; species Pseudomonas sp. PKS. Next base: position 194,765 of record NZ_JBEGDO010000001.1, read on the forward strand.
TACAGCACGACCGGCAGCTTGCTGTTGTAACGCAGCATGAAACCTTCACCGACCACCGGCACGAAGGCCTCGGTCTTCTTGCCGTCCGGGCAGGCCATCAGGGTGCTGGCGGGGCCGCCGACCTTTTCCAGCCGGTAGTAGCTGTAGCCCCAGCCTTCGAGGTTGTGTTCCTCAAGGCTGCCGGCCAGGCGCTGGCGGTTGCAGTCGACGGTGAGGGTCTTGCCGGCGAGGATTTCCAGTTGATAGGCCGACTCGTCGGCCTGGGCCGGCAGGTGGATGACCTGCCGGGTGAAGCCTTTTTCCGCCTCAGGGTAGGGTGCGACGTCCTTGAGTCCGGCAGCCATCACAGGCGCGGCGGCGGCCAGGGTCAGGGAAAGAATCGCGGTCAGTGGGAATGGGCGCATAGGGCCTCCTTGCAATTGAAAACGAATGCAAGACCGCGCCAGATCCCGGCTGCCCCTCACTGGGCCAGCCAACCGCCATCGACGTTCCAGGCGGCGCCACGGACCTGGCTACCGGCCTCGCTGCACAGGAACAATACCAGCTCTCCCAAATGCTGGGGTGTTACAAATGCCACGGAAGGCTGCTTTTCGGCCAAAAGATCGTGTTGCGCTTGCTGAGGGTCAACACCGGCTGCGGCGCGGTCGTCGATCTGCTTCTGCACCAGTGGGGTCAGTACCCAGCCGGGGCAGATGGCGTTGCAGGTCACGTTACTGGTGGCCGTTTCCAGGCCCACGACTTTGGTCAGGCCAACCACACCGTGCTTGGCAGCCACATAGGCGGCCTTGCCGATGGACCCCACCAGGCCGTGCACCGAGGCGATGTTGACGATCCGCCCCCAGCCCCGCGCACGCATGCCCGGCAAGGCCAGGCGGGTGCCGTGGAAGACAGCCGAAAGGTTCAGCGCGATGATCTTGTCCCAGGTCTGCACGGGGAACTGCTCCACCGGCGCCACGTGCTGGATGCCCGCGTTGTTGACCAGGATGTCCACGCCACCGAACTCGCGCTCGGCCAGGGCGAACAGCGCCTCGATCTGGGCCACGTCGGACAGGTCCGCAGGGTGGTGGATCACCTTGACCCCGTGGCGGGCGATTTCGGCGAGTGCCGGGGCCGGGTCGCCGAAGCCATTGAGCAGGATGTTCGCCCCAGCGCCGGCCAGCACCTGGGCGATACCCAGGCCAATGCCGCTGGTGGAGCCGGTGACCAGTGCTGTCTTGCCTTTGAGCGTCATGCAGTTCTCCTTAGACGATGCCGGTGGCGTAGAAGGTGGCGATGACCACGAAAACCGCCAGGGTCTTGATCAGGGTAATACCGAAAATGTCCTTGTAGGCCTCGCGGTGGGTCAGCCCGGTGACCGCCAGCAAGGTGATCACCGCGCCGTTGTGCGGCAGGGTATCCATGCCGCCACTGGCCATGGCGGCCACACGGTGCAGTACCTCCAGCGGGATGTTCGCGGCGTGGGCTGCGGCGATGAAACTTTCGCTCATGGCCGCCAGGGCGATGCTCATGCCACCGGAGGCGGAGCCGGTGATACCGGCGAGCAAGGTGACGGTCACGGCCTCATTGACCAGCGGATTGGGGATGGCACGCAGGGCATCGGCCAGCACCAGAAAACCCGGTAGCGAGGCGATCACCGCGCCGAAGCCATACTCCGAGGCGGTGTTCATGGCCGCCAGCAGCGCACCGCTGACCGCGCTCTTGGTGCCCTCGGCCAAGCGCTGGCGGATGGCGCCGAAGGCGCACACCAGCACCATCAGGATGCCCACCAGCAAGGCCGCCTGCACTGCCCAGATCGCGGTGAGCTTGGCCACATCGCTTTGCACCGGTGCGCTCATGCCCGGCAGTTGCAAGGTATGCGTGGCGCCATACCAGTGAGGAATCCAGTGGGTGAATACGAGGTTCATCACTCCCACCAGCACCAACGGCGACAGCGCCAGCCAGGGGTTGGGCAGGGCCAGGTCGTCGGCGGTCTCCGGTTCGTTGCGCAGGTCATTGCCGTAGCCTTCGCCGGCGCGCTGGGCCTTGTTGCGCTGGCGGCGCAGGTAAAGCATCCCGACGCTGAACACGAACAGCGTGCCGATCAGTCCCAGCCAGGGCGCGGCCCAGGCCGTGGTGTTGAAGAACGTGCTGGGAATGATGTTCTGGATCTGCGGGGTGCCGGGCAGGGCGTCCATGGTGAAGGAGAACGCGCCCAAGGCGATGGTTGCCGGAATCAGGCGTTTGGGGATGTCGCTCTGGCGGAACATTTCGGCCGCGAACGGGTACACCGCGAACACCACGACGAACAACGACACGCCGCCGTAGGTGAGCAGCGCGCACACCAGAACGATCACCAACATGGCCTGGCGAGTGCCCAGCAAGCGAATGGCGGCTGCGACGATCGAGCGCGAGAAGCCGGAGAGCTCGATCAGCTTGCCGAATACGGCGCCGAGCAGGAACACCGGGAAGTACAACTTGATGAAGCCGACCATCTTCTCCATGAACACGCCCGTGAAGGTCGGTGCCACGGCGGCAGGGTCGGTGAGCAGGACGGCGCCGAGGGCGGCGATGGGGGCGAAGAGGATGACGCTGTAGCCGCGATAGGCGGCCAACATCAATAGGGCCAGGGCAGCGAGGGCGATGAGCACAGTCATCGAGGGTGTCTCCAGGTCGTTGTTTTTATGGTTGAACAAGGAGATAGCGGGATTCGTGCCAGTTTTGTAACGTATTGATTTGTATAGACTTTATAGAATTGTCGCCTGCAGGTGTCTCGCTATTGAGACGGTTGGGGCTGCTGCGCAGCCCATTGCAGGCTTTGCCAACTCCCACAAAAGGTGGCGCTGCGCCTATCTCTATAGGCGCTGGCGAAGCCTACGATGGGCCGCAAAGCGCTCCTAAAACAGTATCTCTGTACGGAGATCCAAGTCTCTTTATTGAGACTGAACCCCCAGGGCAATCATCTTCTTGTACAGCGTCGACCGCCCCAACCCCAGCGCCTTCGCGGCCTGCGGCACATTCCCGGCGCAACTGGCCAGGGCATAGGCGATCAATTTGCGCTCGAATGCCTCGCACGCCTCCCGATACCCCTGAGGTGCTGCACCCACCGGTGCGACAGGGCTCAACGGCCCCAGCGCCGAGCGCACATCGGCCACCCCCAGGCGCGGTTGATCCGCCAGCAGCGTCGCACGCTCCAGCACATTGCGCAGTTCACGGATATTGCCGGGCCAGGCGTGGCGTGCCAGCAACGCCTGGGCGTCGGGTTCGAGCTCGTACTGACTGCCAAGCTCGGCCAGGATTGCCTCGCACAGCGCTGGCAGATCGTCCAGGCGTTCGCGCAGGGGCGGCACTTCGATGGGCAGCACGTTGAGCCGGTAATACAAGTCGGCGCGAAATGCGCCGCTGGCCATGGCCGCCTGCAGATCGATGGAGGTGGCGGCGATGATGCGCACGTCGCTGCGCAGCATCTGGTTTGAGCCGACCGGCTCGTACTCCTTCTCCTGCAGCACCCGCAGCAGCTTGCTTTGCAGGGCCAGCGGCATGTCGCCGATCTCGTCGAGAAACAGCGTGCCGCCCTCGGCCAGTTGCAGCTTGCCGCTGCGCCCCTTGCGGTCGGCGCCGGTGAAGGCGCCGGGAGCGGTGCCGAAGAATTCGGCCTCGAGCAACGTTTCGGGAATGGCCGCGCTGTTGATGCTGACGAACGCTTTGTGCGCCCGGGCCGAGGCAGCATGAATGGCGTGGGCCAAAAGCTCCTTGCCGGTGCCGGTCTCGCCCAGTAGCAATACCGGGGACTCGCTGCCGGCACCACGGCGTGCCCTGCGCTTGGCCTCCAGGCTCGCGGCGCTGGTGCCGACGAACTGGGCGAAGCTGTACTTGGCCTGGCGGGCGCGCAGTTGCGAGCGGGTCGAGGCCAGTTCCTGCTGCATGCTCGCGTAGCGCTTGAGCAGCGGGGAGAGGCTGCGCAGTTCATCGAACAGGGCAAAGCCGATGGCGCCGATCAGCTCGTCGCGATCGTCATGGATGGGCAGGCGCATCACCACCAGCGGCTCGTTGGGTGTGTCGAGCATGTCCAGCAGGATCGGCCGACCATTGCTCACCACATCGCGCATCAGGCTACCCGGGATCACCGCCTCGCAGGGCTGGCCGATGGCGCTGGCCGCATCGGCCAGGCCGAAACGCCGGGCGTAGCGCTCGTTCATCCAGACGATCCGTGCCTGGCGATCGACGATCACCGTCCCTTCGCTGGACTGTTCGATGATCTCGAACAGCGAGCGGATCGCCAGTTGCCGGACCTGGGGATAGTCCTTGAGACTGTCGCTTTCGTGCATGGGCTGGGCCTTTGAAATGCAGTGGCGGGGATTATGACGGCTGTCAGCCTGCCTGGCGAAGGCCGATCGACCGCTAGGCCCGTGGATCGAACGCCTCGCGCAGCGCATCGCCAATGAACACCAGCAACGACAGGATCAACGCCAGGGCGAAGAACGCGGTAAAGCCTAGCCACGGCGCCTCCAAATGCTGCTTGCCCTGGGTCACCAGTTCCCCTAGCGAAGCGCTGCCCGCCGGCATGCCGAAGCCAAGAAAATCCAGGGCGGTGAGGGTGGTGATAGCCCCGGTGAGCATGAACGGCACGTAGGTGAGCGTGGCCGTCATCGCGTTGGGCAGGATATGCCTGAGCATCACTTGCCTGTCCGACAGGCCCAGGGCACGCGCGGCCTTGACGTACTCCAGGTTGCGCCCGCGCAGGAATTCGGCGCGTACCACATCCACCAAGGTCAGCCAGGAAAACAGCGCCATGATCCCCAGGAGCCACCAGAAGTCCGGCTCGACAAAGCCACTGAGGATGATCAACAGGTACAGCACCGGCAAACCCGACCAGACCTCCAGCAAACGCTGGCCCAAAAGGTCCACCCAGCCGCCGTAGTACCCCTGCACGGCCCCTGCGGCAATGCCGATCAGCACGCTGAGCACGGTCAAGGCGAAGGCGAACAACAGCGATACCCGTGTGCCGTACAGCACCCTGGCGAGCACATCGCGCCCCTGATCGTCGGTGCCGAGCCAGTTGCTGGTACTGGGCGGGCTGGGGGTGGGTACCTGCAGATCGTAGTTGGGCGTGTCGGCACTGAAAGGGATCGGCGCGAACAGCATCCAGCCGCCCTGGCCTGCGATCAACTGGCGTACGTAAGCGCTGCGGTAATCGGGCTGGAAGGGCAACTGGCCGCCGAACTGCTGCTCGGTGTAACGCTTGAGCGCCGGTGTGTACAGCTCACCTTTGTAGACGAGCAGCAGCGGTTTGTCGTTGGCCACCAGTTCCGCGCCGAGGCTCAGCACCAGAATTGCGGCGAACAGCCATAGCGAGCACCAACCCAGGCGATTGCGCCGGAAACAGTGCCAACGGCGAAGCGCGACGGGCGAAAACATCAGCGGCCCCTCGCATCGAAGTCGATACGCGGGTCGAGCACGGTATAGCTCAGGTCGCCGATCAAGCGAATCAACAAGCCTGCCAGGGTGAAGATGAACAGGGTCCCGAACACCACCGGATAATCCCGCGAGACCGCAGCCTCATAGCTCAGCCGCCCTAGACCATCGAGGGAGAAGATCACCTCGATCAGCAAGGAGCCGGCGAAGAACACCGTGATCAACGCCTGGGGCAGCCCGGCCAGCACCAGCAGCATGGCGTTGCGCAGCACATGCCCGTACAGCACCCGGCGCTCGCTCAGGCCCTTGGCCCGGGCGGTGATCACGTACTGGCGGGAGATCTCGTCGAGAAAGGCATTCTTGGTCAGCAAGGTGAGGGTGGCGAAGCCGCCGATCACCAACGCCCCGACCGGCAGCACCAGGTGCCAGAAATAGTCGGCGACCTTGCCCAGCAGGCTGAGCTGGTCGAAGTTCTCCGAGACCAGCCCGCGCACCGGGAACCAGTTCAGCGAGGTGCCCCCGGCGAACAGCACGATCAACAGCAAGGCGAACAGGAACGAGGGCAGGGCATAGCCGATGACGATCAACGCGCTGCTCCAGGCATCGAAGCGGCTACCGTGGCGCACGGCCTTGCGGATACCCAGCGGTATCGACACCAGGTAAGTGATCAAGGTGGCCCACAGGCCTAGCGAGATCGTCACTGGCAGTTTGTCGAGAATCAGGTCAGTGACCTTGGCGCCGCGGAAGAAGCTTTGGCCGAAGTCCAACCGGGCGTATTGGCCCAGCATCAGCCACAGGCGCTCGGGGGCCGACTTGTCGAAGCCGTACTGGCGCTTGATCTCTTCGATGAGTTTCGGGTCCAGGCCACGGCTTGCGCGGGACTCGCCATGCACAGTCTCGACCCGCGCCCCCGGCGCGCCGCCGCCAATCCCTTGCAGGCGCGCCACGGCCTGTTCCACCGGCCCGCCAGGGGCAGCCTGGACGATCGCGAAGTTGACCAGCAGGATCGCCAGCAAAGTCGGGATGATCAGCAACAGGCGACGCAGGACATAGGCCGTCATGGGCTGGCCTTCTGGCGCTCGGCCATCTGTGCGTTGGTCAGCGGCGTCGGGCTGATCTCCCACCAGGTGTCCAGGCCTTCGTCATAGGCTGCCTGGATCTTGGGCAGGCCGAAGCGATTCCACCAGACGGTCGAACTGCCCGGAGGGTAGTAGTTGGGAATCCAGTAGTAGTTCCATTGCAGTACTCGGTCCAGGGCATGGGCGTGGCGCAGCATGTCGGGCTGGGTGTCGGCGCGCACCAGGCCATTGAGCAGGGTGTCCACGGCCTGATCGCGCAGCACCATGAAATTGCTCGAACCAGGGTCCTCGGCCGAGGCCGAGCCGAAGTAGTTGTACAACTCGCTGCCGGGGGAAAGGGTGACCGGATAGCCGGTGACGATCATGTCGTAGTCGCGGGCCATCAGGCGGTTGACGTACTGGGCGGAGTCGACATTGCGGATGTTCAGGGTGATGCCGATCTGCGCCAGGTTGCGCTTCCAGGGCAGCAGCAGGCGTTCGAGCCCCGACTGGCCATTGAGGAAGGTGAAGCTCAGCGGTTCGCCCTTGGCGTTCACCAACCGATCGCCTTCGGGACGCCAGCCGGCGGATTCGAGCAGGGCCAGGGCCTGTAACTGCTGGGGGCGGATGATGCCCGAGCCGTCGGTGACCGGCGCCATGTAGACCTGGCTGAAGACTTCATCGGGAATTTGGCCGCGCAAGGGTTCGAGCAGTCTCAGTTCCTGGGCGTCGGGCAAGGCGCGGGCGGCCAGCGGGGTATTGGAGAACACGCTTTGCTGACGGATGTACAGGTTGCGCATCATCTGCCGGTTGCTCCATTCGAAGTCCCAGAGCATGGCCAGTGCCTGGCGCACGCGCCGATCCTGGAACATCGGCTGCTTCAGGTTGAACACGAAGCCCTGGGCCGTCTGAGGCTTGGACGGGCCGAGGTGGGCGCGTTGCAGGCGCCCATCGTCCAGCGCGTCGCCCTTGTAGCCCAGGGTGAAGGCCGTGGCGGAGAACTCGCGGTTGTAGTCGAACCCGCCGCCGCGCAAGACCTGGCGGGCGACCTCGGTGTCGCCGAAGTACTCGATGCGGATGCTTTGGAAATTGTAGCGGCCTCGACTGGCCGGCAGGTTGGCGGCCCACCAGGTGGGGTCGCGCTCGAACGTGATGCTGCGGCCGTTGTCGATCCGGCCGATGCGGTAGGGCCCGCTGCCGACGGGTCTGTCGAAGCCGGCGCCGTTGGTGAAATCGCGGTGTTGCCAGTCGTGCTCGGGCAGCACGGGCAGGGTGGCGAGGTCCAGGGGCAGGGTGCGGCCATGGGGTTGTTTGAAGTCGAAACGCACCTGCCGCGGGCCCTCGATCGTGACCTGGGTGACCTCGGCGAACTGGGTGCGATAGCGCAGGCTGCCTTTTTTCATCAGTAGGTCGAAGGTAAAGCGCACGTCCTCGGCGCGCACCGGCTTGCCATCGGCGAACGTGGCACGCGGGTCGATCTCAACGCGCAGCCAGGCGTCCTCTGGACCACGCTCCATCCGCCGGGCAATCAAACCATAGACGGTGTAGGGCTCATCGAATGATCGCTCCGCCAGGGGCGCATACAGCCAGCCATCGACTTCGCTGACGCCGATGCCTTTGTCGATGTACGGCAGGACATGGTCGAACTGCCCGATCTCCAGGGCTGAACGCCTCAGGCTGCCACCCTTGGGGGCATCGGGGTTGACGTAGTCGAAGTGGCGGAAGGATTCGGGATAACGCGGGGCCTCACCGTAGGCAGTGAGTGCGTGGGTGGGGGCGGCGTGGGCGGTGAGGGTCAGGCACAGCAAGAGCAAGCCCCATACGCACTGTGGGAGCAGGCTTGCCCGCGAGGGCGTCCGTGGTGGCAACCCGGTTGCCGACGGGACAGCGCTCGCGGGTAAACCCGCACCCACAGAGGACATCACCGGGACCGCAGGCTCAGTCCTGACGGCTGGTCACTTCAAGCAGGTGGTAGCCGAACTGGGTCTTGACCGGGCCTTGAACGGTGTTGACCGGGGCGCTGAAGACGACGGTGTCGAATTCCTTGACCATCTGGCCTGGGCCGAAGGAACCCAGGTCGCCACCTTGGCGGCTGGATGGGCAGGTGGAGTTGGCCTTGGCGACTTCGGCGAAGTCGGCACCAGCTTCAATCTGTGCTTTGAGTTCGTTGCACTTCTCGAGGCTGCTGACCAGGATGTGGCGGGCGGTGGCACGGGCCATGGGGGGACTACTCCTTGGGTGAAAAAAACAAGCCTAGCGCACTTGTTTGGCAAATGTCTCGCCAGGCTTGGTGTTCCTGTCACAAACGCTCGGCCGCCCGGCGCAGCAGCGCCTCAGTGGCGTCCCAACCCAGGCAGCCGTCGGTGATCGACACGCCGTACTTGAGCGGGCCCTTGCCCAGGGCCTGACAGCCATCGAACAGGTGGCCTTCGAGCATCATGCCGATGATCGCCCGGTCACCCTGCAGGCGCTGCTCCAGCACATCCTCGAATACCGCAGGCTGGCGGGCCGGGTCCTTGCTGCTGTTGGCGTGGCTGCAATCGACCAGGACACGCCCGGTCAGGCCGGCCTTGGACAGGCTCTGGCGTGCCTGGGCAATGCTCGTGGCATCGTAGTTCGGGCCCTGGTGGCCGCCGCGCAGCACCAGGTGGGTGTCGGGGTTGCCCAAGGTTTCGATGATTGCCGGGTAGCCCTGAGCATCCATGCCGAAGTGGCGGTGCGGGTGGGCGGCGCTGCGCATGGCGTCGCAGGCGATGCCGACGCCCCCGTCGGTGCCATTCTTGAAGCCCACGGGCAGCGCCAGGCCACTGACCATTTCGCGGTGGATCTGCGATTCGGTGGTACGTGCGCCGATGGCGGCCCAGCTCAGCAGGTCGTCGAAGTAGCCGGCGGCCATCGGTTGCAGCAACTCGGTGGCGATCGGCAGGCCGCGCTCGATCATGTTCAGCATCAGCCCACGGGACAGCGCGATGCCGCCGTGCATGTCATCGCTGCCGTCCAAGTGCGGATCGTAGGCCAGGCCTTTCCAGCCGACCGTGGTACGAGGTTTTTCGACGTAGGCGCGCATCACCAGCAGCAGCTTGTCATCGACTTCGCGGCTCAGGGCAGCCAGGCGGTCGGCATATTCCAGGGCCGAACGTGGATCATGGATCGAGCATGGGCCGACGATCACCAGCAGGCGCGGGTCGAGGCCTTCGAGGATGGCGCGCACGGCTTGGCGATGTTGCTGGACTTGCTGGGCGAGGGCAGTGCTGAGCGGCATCTGTTGCTTGAGCAGGTGCGGGCTGGGCAGACGTTGGCTGACGGCGGTGTTGGCAGCCTGGGGTTGGGTCAGGGGCAGGGCGAGGTTCGACGATTGCATGGCGTTTTTCCCTGGGCGGACGGCGGGTTCAGGCCCGCGTGGTCGGCCCTATCGAGGTGTTCGACAGATATTCGGTTTATGACTGCGTGCAGCATTGCCACCAGTGGACGACCGAACGGAGGCGGCAGGCTGGCCCGAACGGGATTGGCTAAATCGCCAGGCGTAGGTGTCGGCGTAGTAATAAGCGATGGTGTTCATGTCTGTTTCCTCAATGTGAATCGGTGTTTTCTAGAAGCCTGAAAAGCAAAACCCCCGGTCGGGGGGCCGACCGGGGGTTTGAGTATTCTCGTGTTCGGCGGCCCCTCGAAGGTGGGCGCCGTGTGGGTATCAGCGGCGCCTAGTGGCTAAACCAATACCCAAAATAAAAGCTGGCAACGGCCTGGCAGCCAGCAACGGCCAGCACAGGGCGCGCGGTGCGACCGGTGTGGTTGGCGTGGTTGCGGATGCTGTGGGTCATGTTGCTCTCCAGTGAATGAGCCCGAGCTTACTGCACCTTAAACGCGATGTTCAATGACTAAATGCTATGGCTTCGATCACTTCTGCAATCACGGGCGAGCGAGACCTGAGCCTTGCAGGACTCTGCTCGCGGGGAAACCCGCGCCCACAGCTAAAGCGGCGGTCGTCGAGAGCGCCGCAGAACGAGTGGGAGGGGTTTGTCCGCGAATGGGCCCAAGAGTCAAAGGGGATAGTGCTTGAGCTCCCGCGCGATCAGCATCCGCTGGATCTCGCTCGACCCCTCGTAGATCTGCGTGATCCGCGCATCACGGTAGTAACGCTCAACCGGATAGTCCTCCAGATAGCCGTAGCCGCCATGCACCTGGATGGCCATCGAGCACACGCGCTCGGCCATTTCCGAGGCGAACAGCTTGGCCTGGGAGGCTTCGGACAGGCACGGCTTGCCGGCACTGCGCAGGCGTGCGGCATGCAGGATCAACAGGCGCGTGGCGTTGATCTGCACCTGCATGTCCGCCAGCAGGTTGGCGATACTCTGGTGTTCGTTGATCGGCTTGCCGAACTGTATGCGGTCGCGCGAATAGACCAGGGCCGCTTCGAATGCCGCCCGGGCGATACCCAGGGCCTGCGCTGCGATGCCGATGCGTCCGCCTTCGAGGTTGGACAGGGCGATGGCCAGGCCCTTGCCCCGTTCGCCCAGGATGTTGGCGGCGGGGATACGGCAATTGTCGAGGGTCACCGCGCAGGTGTCGGAGGCGCGGATCCCCATCTTGTGCTCGCTGCGGTCGACCTTGAAACCCGGGTTGTCGGTCGGCACCAGGAAGGCCGACAGGCCTTTCTTGCCGGCTTCAGGGTCGGTCACGGCAAAGACGATGGCCAGCCCTGCGCGGCGGGCATTGCTGACGAACTGCTTGGCGCCGTTGATGACCCAATGGCCGTCGACCAGTTCCGCGCGGGTGCGCAGGTTGTGGGCTTCGGAACCGGCCTGGGGTTCGGTGAGGCAGAAGCAACCGATCACCTCGCCGCTGGCCAGGCGCGGCAGCCAGGCCTGCTGCTGTTCGGGCGTGCCATAGGCCAGCAGCGGGCCACAGCCAACCGAGTTGTGAATGCTCATCATCGCGCCGGTGGCGCCGTCACCAGCGGCGATCTCTTCCACGGCCAGGGCATAGGCCACGTAGTCGGTATAGCTACCGCCGAAGTCTTCCGGCACCACCATCCCGAGCAGGCCCAGCTCGCCCATCTTGCGTACCACGGCATCATCGATCCAGGCGGCCTTTTCCCAGGCCTGGGCATTAGGCGCGATTTCGCCACGGGCAAAATCCCGGGCCATGTCGCGGATCATGATCTGCTCTTCGCTCAGTTCCAGGTCTTGCATCTGTGTACTCCCCGGCTCACAGGCCTTCGAAGAATTGGTTGACCCGCTTGGGATCGAGCCCGGCAAGGGTCGGCGGGTTCCAGCGTGGCTGCTTGTCCTTGTCGATGATCAGGGCGCGCACGCCCTCGATGATGTCGCCGTACTCGAACCACTGACGGTCCAGGTGCAGCTCCATTGCAAAGCAGTCCTCCAGGCTCAGGTGGCGGCCGCGACGCAGCATCTCCAATGTAACGGCCATGGCCAGGGGCGAGCGGCTTGCCAGCTGATCGGCGGTGGCCAAGGCCCATTGGTGGCTGTCGCCGATGCTCACGGTGCGCAGTTGCTCAAGCAGGCTGGGCACGTCGGGCAGGGCGAAGAAATGGTCGATTACCGGGCGCAGATGGGCCAGCGGGGCATCGTCGAGTGTCTGGGTACCGAGCTTGGCCAGCAGGCCCTGGAGGTCCTTGAGGGGATGGTCGCCGAATGTCAGTTTGTCCAGGCCAGCATCCAGGGCGGCGATCTTGTCGCTCTCCAGGAACCAGTCGGCCAGGCCACAGTACAGCGCGTCGGCGGCCTGGATCTGTACGCCGCTTACGCCCAGGTAGGTGCCCAGCTCGCCGGGAACGCGCGAAAGGAAGTAACTGCCGCCGACATCGGGGAAGTAACCGATGGCCACTTCCGGCATGCCCAGGCGGCTGCGTTCGGTGACGACGCGCATGTCGGCGCCCTGGGCCAGGCCCATGCCTCCGCCGAGGGTGAAGCCGTCCATCAGAACCAGCACCGGTTTGCGGTAGTGGTGGATGCACAGGTCGAGGGCATATTCCTCGACGAAGAAGTCTTGATACAGGCTGCTGCCGGCCTTGTAGCTGTCGTGCAGCGAGCGAATGTCGCCGCCGGCGCAGAAACCTTTGGGCCCTTCGCCGCGCAGCACCACGGCATGGACCTGGGGATCGGCCGCCCATTGGTCCAGGTGATGCTGCAGGCTGCGCACCATGTCGAGGGTGAGGGCGTTGAGGCCGGCAGGGCGGTTGAGCGTCAGGTGGCCGATGTGATTGCGGATTTCGGCCAGAACATGGGCCTCGGAATGAGCGTGCGCGGTCATGATCGCGGTCTCCCTGCTTTGTTATTGATTTTCCAAGTGAAGTCTGGAAGTTGTGCTGGAGGATCGCAGGATCCTGTCATGCGAATATGCCATGCACAATTGGTAAATCTGCAGTGGGTTTCTGCATTTTTACCTGAGGTGCAGCTTCCAAAGCCGTTTCTCCCCAGCGAGCAAGGCAGTCTCAGTCGCCGGTTGCCTGCTCCGAGGTGCTGCCTGCGGCCTCGGTTTGCGGCCGTGCGCGGCTGACCCACCAGCCGAACAGGGCGGCGGTGAAGAACATGATCAGGCTATAGAGCGCTGCAGGCACGGCCATGGTCGGGTTGTTGAGCAGCGACGGGCTCAAGGCCAGCGCGATGGCCAGGGTACCGTTATGGATGCCGATTTCCATTCCGATCGCGATCGCCTGACGTCGGGGAATGTTCAGCAGACGCGGGACCCAGTAGCCCACGCCGAGGCTCAGCAGGTTGAACAGCAGCGCCGCGCCGCCGACCACCGGTGCGTACTGAACGACGGTCTGCCAGTCCTTGGCCAAGGCCAGCGCGATGGTGAAGGCCAGAAACAGCGCTGCCAGCAGTTTCATGGGTTTTTCCATGCGGGCGGCGAATGCGGGCGCGGCGCGGCGGATCAGCATGCCCAGGGCGACCGGCAGCAGGACGATGGCGAACACCTGCATGACTTTGGCAAATTGCAGGGGAATGGCCTGGTCCGAGGCCATGAACCAGGCCAGCGACAGGTTCACCAGCAGCGGCATGGTCAGGATGGCGATCAGCGAATTGACCGCCGTGAGGGTGATGTTAAGCGCCACATCGCCATGGGCCAGGTGGCTGAACAGGTTGGCCGTGGTCCCGCCCGGGGAGGCGGCCAGCAGCATCAGGCCTACCGCCAGGGCCGACTCGAGGCCAAAACCATTGGCGATCAGAAAACACACCAGTGGCAGCAGCACGATCTGGCAGGCCAGGCCGATGATCACCGGTCTTGGGTATTTCACCACCCGGGTGAAATCGGCCAGGGTCAACGATAACCCCAGGCCCAGCATGATGATCCCCAGGGCGATGGGCAGGACAGCGGTGAGCAGTGGCGAGGCGGTCATGGTGGCATTCCTTTGGCAAGTTCAAAGGAGTCTAGCCGCAAGTTGGCGACAGCCCGATTGCAGGCCAAACGTCGATCACCGAGGCGATTTGCCGCTTGAAGCTTGCCTGCTGCCCCTCTAGCATGCCCGTTTTTACCGAGGATTAGCCCCCTATGCCGTTCCAGCAAGGTCTGCTCGCCAAACCCGTGCCGGCCCACGCCCGTCACCTGTTCTTCTCCCTGCACTCGGTCGAGGCGCTGCCCGCCGTGCTGGACGCCTTGCTGCCGCAAGTCGATGGCCAGAGCCTGATCCTTGGTGTGGGTACCCCCTTGGTCAAGGCGCTGGGCCGCGACGTGCAGGGCCTGCGCGCCTTCCCGCAGTTGGATGCCGTGGTCGAGAACCCCAGCACCCAGCACGCCCTGTGGCTGTGGTTGCGTGGCGCGGAGCGTGGCGAGCTGTTCCTGCAGGCCCAGGCGTTGGAGCAGATGTTGGCCCCGGCGCTATGCCTGGTCGATAGCGTCGACGGCTTCCTGCACCGAGGTGGCCATGACCTGAGCGGCTATGAAGACGGCACCGAGAACCCGGTGGATGACGACGCCGTCGAGGCTGCCATCGTCGCCAGCGAGCAGCCGGGTCTTGCCGGCTCCAGCTTTGCTGCGTTCCAGCTGTGGAAGCACGACCTGAACTACTTCAAGTCGCTGCCCCAGCAAGAGCAGGACAACATCATTGGCCGTCGCCTAAGCGACAACGAAGAGCTGGACGACGCCCCCGCATCGGCCCACGTCAAGCGCACCGCCCAAGAAAGCTTCGCCCCCGAAGCCTTTGTCGTGCGTCGCTCGGTGGCCTGGGCGGACGAGCGTGGTGCCGGCCTTGCCTTCGTGGCCCTGGGCCATTCGCTGGATGCTTTCGAAGTGCAACTGCGACGCATGAGCGGACTGGAGGATGGCATCATCGATGGCCTGTACCGCTTCAGCCGTCCGCTGACCGGTGGCTACTACTGGTGCCCGCCGATGGGCGAGTCGGGGCTGGATCTGAGCCTGTTGCTGCAGGCCTGATGCTGGGGCCGCCGGGCGGCCCTTTCGCAGGTTCTGCGATGCCTTCAGTAACTGCACTGCACCGGCGGGGGTGGGTTCACCCCCGAAGGTTCAGAACGGCACTGCGATCGTCAGTTGGCTGTACACGTTGGTACCGTTGCCGCCCACCTGGTTGCCGCCGTTGCTTTCATCCTTGCGTGGCTTGTACAGCCCTAGCAGCGGGCTGATGGTCAGGTGGTCGTTGACCGCCCATTCCAGGTAAAGGTCCAGCTCCTGGGCATCCAGGTTCAGGGTGTCGCGGGTGCGCACGGTATCGAAGTCGAAGAACAGCGCGCCGACGGTGATGTCCTCACGGGGCGTGGCCTTGAGGCCGACGTGATGCACGCCGGTGTTGCTGTTGAACGGCCCGGCATAGTTGCCGGCCACCTCGCCCATCACCCAGGTGCCGTAACCGCTGGAGAACCCAGTGAACAGCGGGTCCCAGTTGTCGGAGTAGCGGGTGTAGCGGTAGGTCAGCTTTGGCGCCCAGGTGATGTCGGCGAAGGTATAGCCGGCTTCCAGGTACCAGGCCTGTTCCGGTCCACCGCGTTTATCCTGCCAGGCGTACTCGAAGGCGAAGCTGGCATTCTTTACCCCGGCATCGCCTTCACCTCGCACGCTGTAGACGTCCATGCCCTCACGGGCTTTCTGGGATTCGCTGGCCCATTGGTCGGTGACGTCGATGCCGTGTATCCAGGTCAGGCCCAGGGTGCCCAGGGCATGGGTGTAGTCCAGGATGCCGGCGGCAAGTTCGGTCTCGGCTTGGGCGCGGTTGTCCGACTTGAGCCACAGCACGCTGCCATGCAGGCCGTCCTGGCCGCCCAGGCGCAACATGGCGGTGCGGTCGAAGGCATGGCGGGCGCCGAGGTAGAAACCGCCGCCGCGATTGAGCGCACCGTCGGCCGGTCCTTTGCCCAGGTTGGGGCCGTCATCGTTGATCAGAAAGCCACTGCCCAGGTGGATCACCTGTCGTCCGCCGGAAATATCCACGCCATCTTTACCCAACAGCGGGAACATGTCGCCTGAGCGCCAGCCCAGGTAGGCATCTTCGATCTTGGTGGTGCGTTCGGAACCGTCCTGGTTGCCGCCCGCATCCCCATCGCCCCAGGCCCCGGAGCTGACCCAGTTCAGCGCGCCGTACAGGCTGCCGTTGCCGGCCAGGCCCTGGTCACCACTGACTCCATACTTGATGAACCCTTCACGCCAGGTGGAGCCTCCGGGCGTGCCGTCGTAGTTCTTGCGGCTGTTGAACATGCCCCACACCGCCAGCAGGTCGGCGTTCAGATGAGAGTCTTCGTCGGCGTACAGCTCGTAGGCGACAGCCGTCTGGCTGGCGCCCAGCAGGGCTAGAACCAGCGCCCCGGCGAGGGCGGAGCGATGTGCAGTGACAAGCATTGGCGTTCCTCGTTTCTTTTTTTTGGTGTTGTGGAGGCAAAGCGGTCGGTGTGAGCCGACAACGCGGTATTAGTGCGTGGATGCACGGCGCGGGTCTTGACCATGGCTGCCAGGGCGCTTGCACCTGGCAGCCAGTTCAGGGCGCCAGGGTCGCCTGGGTTTCGGGCAGCGTCGCACCGCCGTCCACGACCAAGGTCTGGCCGGTGATGTAGCTGGCCGCATCGCTGGCCAGAAACACCATCGCTGCTGCGATATCACCCGGCTCGCCTAGCCGGCCCAAGGGCACGCCCCGGGCGATTCGCTGGTTGTGGGCGGGGTCGCCGAGGTTGTCCATGGCCGGGGTGCGAATCATGCCCGGCTCGACCCCATTGACCCGCACACCCAAGGGCGCAAGCTCGAGCGCAGCATTGCGAATGAAGCCGTTGACCCCGGCTTTCGATGCCGCGTAGTGGCACAGCCCCGGGTACGCCACCCGCGGGCCGGTGACCGATGAGGTCGCCAGCACGCAGCCCCGACCCTGGCGGCGAAACAGCGGCAACGCACCCTGGGTCAGCCAGAACAGCGCCTCCAGGTTGACTGCCAATGTGCGTTGCAGCAGTGCAGGGTCGATGTCGGCGAAGGCGGTGAGCGGGAAGAACGCCGCGTTGTGCACCAGTACGTCCAGGCGATCCAGCCCGGCCAGCAGGGTCTGGATCGCCTGCGCATCGGCCAGGTCGATGGCCACGGCCCCCACCTCGCAGCCCCGGGCGCGCAGGCTGTCGACCAGCGCGTCGGCCGGGGTCTGGTCGAGGATCAGGACCTGGGCACCACAGCGCGCGAAGGCCTCGACGATGGCCCGGCCAATACCTTGGGCACCGCCGGTCACCAGCACGCGCTGCCCACTGAAGTCATGGTGGGCCGTCATGGCTGACCTCCCAGCTGGGCATAGGCCAGGGTCGGCACATCGACGATGGTCGAGCCACCGTCAGCGGCGATCACCGCGCCGGTAATGATGCTGGCCTCGTTGCTGAGCAGGAACCTGCACACCGCTGCGATTTCCTCGGCGCTGGCCGGGCGGCGCAGCGGTACGTCGGCGGTCACCCGGCGATAGGCGGCGTCCAGGTCCTCAGCGTGATGGTCCATCAGCACCTGCATCTCCTGGTCGGCCATGGGCGTGCGCACCCAGCCTGGGCACACACAGTTCACCCGCACACCCTCTGGCCCGTAGTCGCGGGCCAGGGAGCGCGTCAGGCCGATCAAGGCATGCTTGGCGGTGGTGTAGCCGCACACGGCCGGCCCTGCCGCCAGGGCCGCGATGGAGCCGAGCAATACCAGGCTGCCACGGCGCTCGCGCAGCAGCGGCACGCAGGCTCGTGCGGTGTGGAAGGCGCTGTCCAGGTTGCTGCGCAGGGCGGCCTGCCAGTCTTCATCGGAGGTCTGGCAGGCGGTGCCCAGGCCGTGGCCGCCGGCGCTAGCGATCACGCCGTCGAGGCCACCGCAATGGGCCCGGATCTGTTCGATAAGGCCCGGCCAGGTGGCACTGTTGGCGACATCGGCAGCCAGCACCAGCCCGCCGGTGTCCTCAGCCACACGCTCCAGCGCAGCCTGGCGACGGCCTACCAGCACAGTGCGCCAGCCTTGGGCCGCCAGCAGCCGGGCGCAGGCCTCACCGATGCCGCTGCCGGCACCGGTGATGAGCACACTGCCGCTCACAGGCCGTACTCCGTGCGGTTGAGGACGCTGCAATGGGAGGACACCGGGAAGTTCGACAAGGCGTCGAAGTCAGCGCCTTGGTAGCCAAAGATCTTGCCGTCGCTGCGGTGCTGTTGCAGGTCGATCATCACCAGGCCCAGGGTCGGCACGATCTTTTCGCGCCAGACGAACAGGTACAGCTGTTCGGCGATCTTGTAATAGTGCGCGCGGTCGGTGTCGCACAAGCCTTGTTCGACCCCCTTGAGGCACTGCCAGCTGTAGTAGCGGTCGTTGAGGTAGATGTGCTCGTACTCTTCCGTGGGGCTGTAGCGGTAGCGATTGCGCAAGCCCACCAGCTCCTGGGTCGGTGCATGAGGGCAGGCGCCATCCTGCCAGGGGTGGTCCAGGCTGCCGTGATGGAAGTGCGCCTGCACATCGGTCAATGGCTCGCCGGCCAGGGCGCGGGCATACAACCCCCGCTCGACCTGGGAGGCCTCGGGCAGGCGACCGAGCACGGCGGTGAAGGACTGGCTGAGGGTGTCCAGCACCAGGGAAATCGACCAGGCCTTGCCGGCTTCGTGCTTGATGAAGTCGACCAGGTAGATGCCAGGACGCACCGAGGTCGCCCGGTACGGCGCACTGCCGGCGCTGTGTCCGTCGGCGGCGTGCCAGTGCAGGGCTTGGGCGTCGAAACGGTGCTCGATGATCCAGCCATTGGCGAAATGCAGGGTCAAGGTACGCCCGGCCAGGTCCGCCAGCTGCGGCAGGATGAACGCCTCGGGGGCGAAGCCTTCGGCAAGGGCGCCCACGGTGATCCAGTCGGTTGGGTTCGGCATGTCGGTACTCCTGTGAAAGTGGAGCCCACAGGGTGCCGGGATGCGCCGGGGCGCGGTATCAACCGGATGGTTGAGTCACAGGTACAAGGTGCTGACCAGCTCGGTGCGGTTGCTCACGCCCAGCTTGCGGAACAGGTTGATCAGGTGCGTCTTGATCGTCGGCAGGCCGATGGCCAGGGCGCGGGCGATGTCCTTGTTGCTGGCGCCGTCGCGCAGCAGTTCGGCGATCTGCCATTCGCGGGGCGTCAGTGCCTGGGTGGCGATCGGCTTGGCCGTCGTCGACGGTTGGTTGGCCACGGCCATTTGCATCAGGCCGTGCAGCGGGAGCAGGCGGTCGAGTTCCTCGCCACGGAACTCGCCCAGGTTTGCGCCGCGCAGCAACGACACCCCGGCTAGGGGGCGACCGCCGACCTGGGCAATGATCTCCACCACGTCCACGACCTGATGGCGCTGAAGAAAACCCCGGTAGGCCTGGCCCTGGGCCGGCGGCAAATGCGCAAGCCCTTGGCGCAAGGACACCACCGGACGCCCCAGCGCCAGGCAGCGCCCAGGTTGCAGGGGGTCGTACTCACGGTAGTGTTCCAGGTAGCGCCGGTGCATCGGCAGTTGCATGTCCTGCAGTAGAAAGTCGCAGGCCTGCTGCTGGCTGTCGATGCGGTAGAACGCAGCCAGGGACGCCGGCACCTGCTGGCTGAACGCCTGCAGGCAATAGCGGCCCAGTGCATCGTCGGATACCACAGCCGATGCGTTCATGGTGGCAGCCCTCAGTAGCGGATCATCACCGATTTGAGTTCGGTGAAGTCGTCGATGAATGCCGAACCGAACTCCCGGCCAATGCCCGAGGCCTTGATGCCGCCGAACGGCACGGCAGGGTCGAGCAGGGTGTGCATGTTCACCCACAGGGTGCCGGCCTGGATCTCGGGGATCAGGCGCATGGCCTTGGCCAGGTCGTTGGTCCACAGGCTGGCACTGAGTCCGTAGGGCGTGGCGTTCATCAGGTGCAGGAGTTCGTCCTCGGTGTCGTAGGGCAGGAAGGTTGCCACTGGGCCGAAGGTTTCCTGGTTGAGCAGGGTGTCATTGGGGGAACGGGCAAGGATCACCGTGGGGTCGACGAAGCAGCCCGGACCGTCGCCGATCCGGCCGCCATGAATGATCTGGCTGCCTTCGGCGCGGGCGGTGGCGAACAGCTCACCCAACTTGCGCTGATGCGGCTTGTTGGCCACGGGACCGAACTGGGTGCTCTCGTCCAGTGGCGAGCCGATTTTCAATTGGCCCAGGCGCTCGGACAGGGCTTCAAGCAAGGGCTCGATGCGCGTGCGGTGCACATAGAAGCGCTCGCCAGCGGCGCAGATCTGCCCCGAATGCAGGAAGCCGGCCTCGATCACCCCTTCCACCGCCTTGTCGAGCGGTACATCGGGCAGGAACGCCACGGCGTTCTTGCCGCCCAGCTCCAGGGTCGCCCGGGTCAGCTTGGCGCCCATGGCCGTCTGGCCCACGGCAATGCCGGTGGGCACGGAACCTGTGAACGACACCTTGTCAGTACCAGGGTGCTCCACCAATGCCTTGCCCACTGTGCCTGCGCCGGTCAGCACGTTCAGGGCGCCCGCGGGCAACCCGGCTTCGCTGGCGAGCTCGGCGATCCGCAGGAGGGTCAAGGGCGTGAACTCGCTGGGCTTGAGGATGATGCTGCAACCGGTGGTCAGGGCGGAGGCCAGTTTCCAGATGGCGATCATGGTGGCGAAGTTCCACGGCACGATGCCCACCACCACACCGATCGGCTCGCGCAGGGTGTACGCACTGTAACGTTCACCTGCGAAGGAGGGCAGGGACGGGGTGATGGTCTGGCCGGTGATCTTGGTTGCCCAGCCGGCGTAATAGCGCAAGAAGTGCGCGGCCTGCTCCACCTCGAAGGCACGCGCGATGCCGATCAGTTTGCCGGACTGCAAGGTCTCCAGCTGCGCCAGTTCCTCGCGGTTGGCTTCCAGCAGATCGGCCAGGCGCAACAGGACCGAGGCACGCGCTGCGGGGCTGGTTCGTGACCAGGCCTGGAAGCCCTCGCGCGACGACGCCACGGCGCGCTCGACATCGGCCTGGCTGGCGTCGGCCACCTGGGCGAGGGTTTCGCCATTGGCTGGGTTGACCACGGCGATCCGCGTCGCGGATTGGCTGGCGACGGTTTCACCATGGATATACAGGCCATGGTCACGCGCGAGGAAGGCAGTGACCGAGGGCAGCAAAGAGATGTCGCTCATGGGCGGGCTCCGGGTAGGGTCGATGGGGGTGGCACGCCCCTTGCATGCCTGTGGAGGCGGCCGTCAGGGCGAGGAGGCGCGAGCCCCTGGGATACATGCGTCAGGCCGAGCTTAAAGCTGGCCCTGCCGTGGTTCTTGTCTGCCTGTGCCAATGCCCATGACCCAGGCTGCCAGCCTGAGCGAGCCCATGAAAAGTACAATTCGAGCTGCGGAAGGTGCATTTCCAGCGCCGCCGGATGGCTCCCATACTGGCCCGGCATTCATCAGCGAGACGCCACCGCTCGCCAAGGTCCAATAACAATGAGCCAGACCATGAAAAAGCCAAATTCCCTGCTGGAAGACCTCAAGCCGCTGCTGCCCGCCATCGCCGCCAATGCTGCCCAGGCCGAGCGTGAGCGCACCGTGCCCGCTGAAAACATCGCGCTGCTCAAGGGCATCGGCTTGCACAGGGCCTTTTTGCCCAAGCCTTACGGTGGCCTGGAGATCAGCTTGCCGGCATTCGCCGAATGCATCGCCACCTTGGCCGGCGCTTGCGCCAGTACCGCCTGGGCGATGAGCCTGCTGTGCACCCACAGCCATCAACTGGCAATGTTCCCGGCCCGGTTACAGGAGGAAATCTGGGGCACGGACCCGGATGCGACCGCCAGCAGCAGCATCGCGCCGTTCGGCCGCACCGAGGAGGTCGACGGCGGCGTGCTGTTCAGTGGCGAGATGGGCTGGAGCAGCGGCTGCGACCATGCCGAATGGGCGATCATGGGCTTTCGCCGCGCCAACGACGAAGGCGGGCAGGACTATTGCTTCGCGGTACTGCCGCGCAGCGACTACCAGATCCGCGACGACTGGTATGCCGTGGGCATGCGCGCCAGTGGCAGTCGTACCTTGGTTGTCGAGCGCGCCTTCGTGCCCGAATACCGGATCCAGAAAGCCAAGGACATGATGGAAGGCAAGTCCGCAGGCTTTGGCCTTTACCCGGACAGCCAGATCTACTTCAACCCTTATCGTCCGTACTTCGCCAGCGGCTTCTCCACGGTCAGCCTGGGGATCGCAGAGCGCATGCTCGAGGTGTTCCGCGACAAGACCCGCAACCGCGTGCGTGCCTACACCGGGGCCGCGGTCGGTGCGGCGACGCCGGCGCTGATGCGCCTGGCCGAGTCCACCCATCAAGTGGCGGCGGCGCGCGCCTTGCTGGAAAAGAGCTGGGAGGAGATCGCTGAATTCAGCGCCCGCCACCAGTACCCGACGCGCACGCAACTGGCGTTCTGGCGCACCAATCAGGGCTACGCCACCAAGATGTGCATCCAGGCGGTGGATCGCCTGATGGAAGCCGCCGGTGGCGGCGCCTGGTTTGAAAGCAACGAGATGCAGCGGCTGTTCCGCGATGCGCACCTGACCGGCGCCCACGCCTACACCGACTACGACGTGTGCGCGCAGATTCTCGGGCGCGAGTTGATGGGCCTGGAGCCGGATCCGGCGATGACCTGAGGGGCCATGCCCACGCAGTGACGGATGTGACCATTCGCGGGTAAACCCGCTCCCACGACTCACCACAGGCCCCTGTGGAAGCGGGTTTATCCGTGCATGGGCCGACGCCAATCTCAAAACAAGAACAGGAGCCTTGCATGTCCACTTCCTTCGATGCCCGCGCCTTTCGTCGCGCGTTGGGCAACTTCGCCACTGGCGTTACCGTGATCACCGCTGCCGATGCCAGCGGTCGCAAGGTTGGCGTCACCGCCAACAGCTTCAATTCGGTATCCCTCGACCCGCCGTTGATCCTTTGGAGCCTGGACAAACGCTCCAGCAGCCATGCCGTGTTCGAGGCCGCCGAGCACTTTGCCGTGAACGTGCTGGCCGCCGATCAGATCGACCTGTCCAACACCTTCGCCCGCCCCAGCGAAGACCGTTTTGCCGGTATCGAGCATGAGGAGGGCGAGGGCGGTGCGCCCTTGTTGCCGGATTGTGCGGCGCGCCTGCGTTGCCAGAAGTACCAGCAGCTTGACGGGGGCGATCACTGGATTCTGATCGGCAAGGTGCTGGCCTTCGACGACCTGGGGCGCTCGCCGTTGCTGTATCACCAGGGTGCCTACTCCATGGTATTGCCCCATACCCGCATGACTCGC
Organism: Pseudomonas sp. PKS; assembly: GCF_051913525.1. Classification (NCBI taxonomy): domain Bacteria; kingdom Pseudomonadati; phylum Pseudomonadota; class Gammaproteobacteria; order Pseudomonadales; family Pseudomonadaceae; genus Pseudomonas; species Pseudomonas sp. PKS. The sequence goes on from NZ_JBEGDO010000001.1 coordinate 217,897, forward strand.
CGCAGCGAGGGGCAGCCGCCCAGCAGTCATTTCCAAGGGCGCTTGCAGCACAACCTGTACTACCTGATGACCCAGGCGCTACGCGCCTACCAGGCCAGCTATCAGCCGCAGCAACTGGCCACAGGCCTGCGCACCAGCGAAGCACGCATGCTCATGGTGCTGGAGCACGACGCAGGCCTGGCACTGCCTGAATTGTTGCGCGAGGTGGCGATGCCTGAGCGGGAAATCGTCGAGGCCGTCGCCAACCTCTCGCGCAAGGGATTGGTCAGCGATGACAACGGTCGGGTGTGCCTCACCGACAAGGGCCGTGACGAGACCGAAGGGCTATGGAGCCTCGCCCAAGCCCAGCAAGACCGGGTGTTCGGGCAATTCAGCGATCAACAGCTGGAGACCTTCAAGACGGTGCTCAAGGCAGTGATACAGGGCTGACTGCCCGACCCTGCGGATGAACGGTCTTCGCGCGTTCATCTGTGCCGCACCTATGCGTGGCAAGGGCGTTGGAGCGCGAAGCCTGGGCGTCTGGCAGCCAGCAACAAGCCCCACGGCAGCCAGCGTCAAGACCGGCGCCGGCCACTGGCGCACAGTGCCAGGGCAGGCTGGGCGATCGCGAGCACTTGCGATACGCCTGGCTTGCGGGCATTTTCTCCCTCGTCTAGCCAGGGCACTTCCCATGACAATCAACAATAAGCTCACTGAGCACCTGAACCGTGGCAGCGTCGGTTTCCCCACCGCGCTGGCCAGTACCGTCGGCCTGATCATGGCCAGTCCGGTCATCCTCACCGCGACCATGGGCTTCGGCATTGGCGGCAGCGCCTTCGCCGTGGCCATGGTGATCGCCGCGCTGATGATGCTGGCGCAGTCCACCACCTTTGCCGAGGCGGCGGCGATCCTGCCGACCACCGGCTCCGTCTATGACTACATCAACTGCGGCCTGGGGCGTTTCTTCGCCATCACCGGCACCCTCTCGGCTTACCTGATCGTGCATGTCTTCGCCGGTACCGCCGAGACCATCCTCTCGGGGGTGATGGCCTTGGTGAACTTCGAGCACCTGAACACCCTGGCCGAATCGGCGGGTGGCTCCTGGCTGCTGGGCGTCGGCTTCGTGCTGGTGTTCGGCGTGCTGAACGCGTTCGGCGTCAGTGCCTTCGGCCGTGCCGAGGTGGTGCTGACCTTCGGCATGTGGACCACCCTGATGGTGTTTGGCGTGCTCGGCCTGCTGGCCGCGCCGGCGGTGGAGCTGGACGGGCCGTTCGGTGTGTCGATGGTCGGAACCGACCTGGTCACGGTGCTCTCGCTGGTGGGCATGGCGATGTTCATGTTCGTGGGCTGCGAGTTCGTCACGCCCCTGGCACCAGAGTTGCGCCGTTCGGCCTGGGTGATGCCAAAGGCCATGGCCCTGGGCCTGTTCGGTGTGGCCAGCTGCATGTTCATCTATGGCGCGGCCATGAAGCGCCAGGTGGAGAACGTGGTGCTCGACGCCGCCACCGGGCTGCACCTGCTGGATACGCCCATGGCGATTCCGCGCTTCGCTGAGCAGGTGATGGGCGATATCGGGCCGATCTGGCTGGGTATCGGCTTCCTGTTCGCTGGTGCTGCCACCATCAACACCCTGATGGCCGGGGTGCCGCGCATCCTCTACGGCATGGCGGTCGATGGTGCGCTGCCCAAGGTCTTCACCTACCTGCACCCGCGCTTCAAGACACCATTGGTGTGCATCCTGGTGGTAGCGCTCATCCCGTGCCTGCACGCCTGGTACCTGGGCGGCAATACCGACAACATCCTGCACCTGGTGCTGGCCGCTGTTTGCGCCTGGAGCACGGCCTACCTGCTGGTGACCCTGTCGGTGGTGATCCTGCGTATCCGCAGGCCCGACCTGCCGCGGGCCTATCGCTCGCCACTGTTCCCGCTGCCGCAGATCGTCTCGAGCATCGGCATCGTGCTGGGCATGTGGTTCATCACCCCGCCAGGCATGGACCCGGCCGATGTGTACGTACCCTTCGCGGTGATGCTGGGCGGCACCGCGGCCTACGCGCTGTTCTGGACGCTGTGCGTGCAGAAGGTCAACCCATTCAAGCCGGCACGGGTCGAGGAGGTGCTGGAGAAAGAGTTCAACGCCGAGCCCGGCCACGCCCACTCCCAGCAGGTGCAGCATGTCAGCGAGCTGGCTTGAGCGTCTCACCGGCCCGCGTACGCCGGCCGGCTACCGACCTGGGGTGACCCTTGGGCATCTGCAGCGCAACCTAGGCCTGGGCGATTTCACGTGCCTGGAGCGTGGTCTTGCCCGCTTTACCTACCGCAAGGATGGTCCGGTGCTGGAGGTGAGCGAGCGCACAGAAAGCCACCTGCTGATGCACCTGGTGATGTGCCAGTTCAGCCTGCGGGTGCCAACTAGGCAGACGGGTGCGTTGCGTCTGGAGGTGCGGCACAGCGGCCTGGTGCGGCGCGCGGGCCTGGTGTGTCGGCTGCGTGACGGGGATCGGGCGCGCTTTGAGGACTTCGAGTACCGCCTCAGCACTGACGCCACACTGCGCTCGGCGCTGATGCCGCTGGACTTCAAGCGCCTGGCGCTGGAGTGCCACAGCGGCCAGTGGCACGTCACCCTGGAGCATATGGGTGGCAGTGAAGTGGTCAACCGCATGCCAGCGTTCCGGCGCTACATCCCCCTTGGCACTGATCAGCGCAGCCATCTCTGGCGAGCCTTCGACGCACTGGAGCAGGCTTTGCGCGACAGCTGAAGGCCCGCCCGGTCGCCCGGCTTTCCTCTACACGTGAACGATGACAGTTGTGCGCTCATTGATAACATGTTAACAATTGGCGCATAACTACAAATGCTTCGCGTGTGGAGGCCTCCATGCCCAATGCTCAACCCACCCCTGGACTCAACAGCGACGGTCTGGACCGCTGGACCTCGGCCATGCAACAAGTCTGTGGCCGTTTCGAAACGGAGCTTGCGTTCAATCGCTCGCTGTTCATCGGCGAGATCTCGACCTGTTCCCGCGCAGGTCTACCCTTGGCCAACCTGCGCACCAACGCCGGCAATATCCGCCGCCTGGGCGATAACGCCGACTGCGATGACGACCAACACTGCTTTCTGGTCAGCCAGCGCACCGGGTACTCCCAAGTGACCCAGGATGGCGTCAGCATACAACTCGCGCCAGGCGAGCTGCTGCTGATGGATTCGGTCGGCCCCTGTGAAATCACACCGTTCGGGTTGATCGAGCACACGTCCCTGTCGTTGTCCCGGGAACAGGTGCGTCGCCACCTGCAAGGCCAGGACACATTGTTCGGCAAGATTTCCTCGACCAACGCCTGTGGGCGCATGCTGCACCTGTTGATGGACCAGCTGTGCCGCGAAGGCGATGAGGGAGCCGTCCCCAGCACTCAGGGTGATGCCTTGCAAGCGGCATTCATTGCCCTGCTCGAGCCGGGCTTCGAACGCAGCGAGGACAGCGCCTGCAACCTGGCCGGCCTGAACGGCGCGAACCTGCGCAGCTACGTGCAAAAGGTCATTGATGAGTCCCTTGGCGAGCCTGGGCTGACGCCGGCGAGCCTTGCCAGTCGGCTGAGCATCTCGGTGCGTCACCTGTACCGATTGTTCGAAGAAGAGGGCGACAGCGTCTGTCGTTACATCCAGCGCTCACGCCTGCGGCGCAGTGCCGATGACTTGTCCAACCCGTTCCTCAGGGGCGAATCGATCACCTCGATCGCCTACAAGTGGGGGTTCACCGACTCGGCGCATTTCAGCCGTTCGTTCAAGAAACAGTTCGAGCAGTCGCCCAAGGACTACCGGGCCATGGCCCTGTTTGCCGGGCGCTAGACCTACAAAAAAAAGGGGCTGCAACGCAGCCCCTGAGCTTTCATAGCAACCGTGTAGCCAAGTTCTGCACATACTCGGCCAGGAATCTTCCATGGGCCGCCCCCGGTTGCTGCGCCTGGATGAACGGCAGCATGGGGTCTTGCACCGCCGTGCGCACGCCTACCAGTTCCTCGATCGCCGCCAATCCGCAGAACGGCACATAGGCTTCCGAGTAGCCCCCTTCATGCACCAGCACCAGGCGCCCGGCGCAATGCTGCTCGGCGGCCTCACGCAGCAGCGCGGTCATCGCACGGAACGAATCGCTGTGCAGCAGCATGCGTGCGAGCGGGTCCACCGCGTTGGCGTCGTAACCGCAGGCGACCACGATCAGCTCGGGGGCGAAACGCTCCAGCGCCGGCAGCACGATCTGTCGCATCGCGTGCAGGTAGGCGTCGTGGCCACTGCCGGCCGGTAGCGGGATGTTCAGGTTGAAGCCTTCGCCCGCGCCCTGGCCGCGGTCTTCGGCGCCACTGTAGCCTGGCGGATAGCAGTGCTCCTGATGCAGCGAAATGGTCAGCACATCACTGCGTGATTCGTAGATCGACTGGGTGCCGTTGCCGTGATGCACGTCCCAGTCGATCACCGCCACCTTGTTCAAGCCATGACGTGCCTTGGCCGCTTCGATGGCGATGGGGATGTTGGCCAGGAAACAAAAGCCCATGGCCTGATCGGCCAGGCAGTGGTGCCCAGGCGGGCGTGACAGCGAGTAGGCATTGTCGGCTTCACCGCGCAGCACGGCGTCCACCGCGGCAATGGCAAGGCCTGCCGAACGCTTGGCGATTTCATAGCTGCCGGGACCGACTGGTGCCTGTGGCCCCAGCTCGCCACCCCCGGCATCGCTCAGTGCCTTGAAGCGTTGCAGGTAGTCCGGCGAATGCACCCGCAGCAGGTCTGCTTCGTCGGCCGACGGCGCACTGTGTTGCCGCAGGGCCTGGCTCAGGCCGGAGACATCCAGCAGGTTTTTCAGGCGGCGCTTGGTTTCCGGCGATTCGGCAAAGCCGGCCGCGGCAGGGGGCTGCACCCAGCCGCCAACCGGTAGGGTCAAGGCATGCATGCCGGCGCTGTGCCAGAAACACAGCTCATCGAAGAAGAAGGCGGTACGACGGGTCATGGGTGTACTCCAGTGGTGACGAGAAAACGGCAACGGCGGGTGATCATCAGCGCGGTAAAGGCCAGCAACAGGCAGCAGGCGCTGCCGATCAGGACGCTGCGCATGCCCAGACCCGTCTCCAGCACAGGGCCTGCGATGGCCGGGCCCAGGGCAAGGCCACCGCCAATGACCAAGTTGGCGCTGTTCATCAGCCGGCCATGGCGGTCCAAGTCGGCCAGGCAGGCCAGGATGAAGGGCAGCACGAAGGTCCAGCAGAACTTGAACAGCAGGGCGGCGCCGGCGAAGCGCAACAGGCTCGGGGCGTCCAGCAGCAGGCAGATGGCAGCGGTCATCAGCCCGAGGCCCAGGCCCAGGAGCCGGTTGCGAGGCCAGCGTGGCCCAATCAGGGTGGCGCACAGGGAGCCGGCGATACCTAGCAGGGTGGCGATCGACAGGATCCGACCACTGTCGGCAGGTTCGATGGCCGAGTCGGCGGCGACGCTGCCGATGAATGTCCATACCGCACTGAGCCCGGCATAGAACACCAGGACCGCGAACAGACCGCACAAGCCGGGCAGCCAGCCTTGGCCGGTCGGTGGGCTCACCGCATGCCGGCCGTTGCTGGCCTTGCCGGCACTGAACGCGCCGGCCAGCGGCAGGCACAGCACCATCAGCATGGCCAGACCGAGGTAAAGGGCCTTGAGCCCATAATTGGCGAACAGCGGTGGCAGCACCCACAGCCCGACCGCACCGAGGATCAATTGCCCGCTGACCCACAGGCCATAGACGCGGTCTGCCTGCGGGCTCTGCGCCGCGCTGGCGATGCACACCACCATCAGGCTGCCGCCGGCCAGGGCACTCAGGGCGCGCAAGGCCATCAGTGTGACGTACTGGTCGCTGAAGGCGCTCGCCAGGTTGGCGCCGATGAACAGCAAGGCTGCGCCCCGGGCTACCTGGCGCCAGTCCCAACGTGATTGCCAGTAGTAGGCGGGTAGGGTGGCCAGGCTCATGGCGGCCAGTTCAACGGAAAACAACTGGCCTATTCGCGCCGGGCCCAGGCCCAGTTGCAGGGCGTATTGGGTCGCGACGGCCGGTGCGGTCATCAGCACGCAGGGCACCACGGCGGCGAACAGCACGATGGCCAGCAGGCGCAGGGGCGCCAGGCCGATTGCAGGAAACAGGGTCATGGCGCTTTCCTCAGAAGACGTGGACGAAACGCAGCAGCAGGTTGTCCTGCGCGTAGGCGTTGTCGGTCGATACGTTGCGGGTCAGGCCCAGCAGCACTTGGTTGCGTGAGTCGAGCCAGTGGCCGAGTTCGAATCCGGCCTGGGTGTAGCGTTGGTGGGTATCGTCCAGACGCCGACCGTCGAGCTCCAGTTCGCCGCCATCGGCATGGATCAGGCGCAAGGCGCCGTAGGTGGTGGGGGTCAGATCGTAGGAGGCGAACGCCTGCAGGCGGTACAGCGGCTTTTGCTGCAGATCGGCGCCGTAATAATCGTCGTTCTTGCCGTACAGCTGGGCTTCAAGGTTGGCTTCGAGCAGCCAGCGCTCACCCACACCTTGGGTGTAGTTGTAGTTCAGGTGCAGTGCCCAACGGTTGGCGCCGGGCGACACGTCCGGGTTCTGGCTGTGGTACTCGCCCACCGGCACGCTGAGCAAGCCCAGCAGCCCGCTGTAGGTGCGGCTCTGCGGGTCGTTGATGAAAAACAGCGTGCCGCCGACCTGCGGGTCGCCCACGCCACGCTCGCGGCGATGCTCGTTGGCACCGGGCAGGCGCGCTTCGGTGTCCACGTAGGGCACGATGAACTGGGGCGTGCAGAGGGTGCCGCAGATGTCGCTGAACCACAGCTGGCGGTAGGCGAAGGCGTTGACCGAGAGGTCCGCCTTGCCATTGTCGTCGCCTGCCCCGTGATAGTCCCCGGAGCGGGTCAGTGGCAGGTAGGCTACCCCCAGGCTGGTCCCCACCGGAGCCGTGACGAAGTCACGGGCGTTGAGGTCGGCGGCCTGGGCATCTGGCCAGGCCAGGGCCAGGGGGAGGAGTAACGCGCAGGTACGGCGGTGGTGCATGGGGCTGTTCCTTTGTTGTTGTGATAGGTGAACGGCAGGCAAAGCATCCCCAAACCCGCCATGGGACACGGCGGGGCGAGGTGGGTCAGGGCAAGGTCAGCTGGGTGGGTGGTGCAGCCGCTGGGTGATACCGGCTTTGCTGTTGACGCCCAGCTTGGTGTAGATGCTGCGGATGTGGTGGCGCACGGTGTTGGGGGCGACGCCGAGCTGGCGAGCGATTTCTTTGTAGGTATCGCCCGCGCCGAAGCGCTCGGCCACATCGGCTTCGCGGGCGCTGAGCAGGCTCAAGGCCGAACGTGGGCGGGCCGTCAGCAGGAACAGATCGCCCACGGCGGTGGAGTCCAGTTGCAACTGGCGGCCACGGTAGCTGTCTGGGCTGACTTGCTCAGGCAGGTGCGGGCCGGTCCAATCCGGCCACTCCAGCAGCAGGCGTTCGACGAAGCCGCGCTCGGCGTAGTGCAGCGTGCCTTGGCGGTCGCACACGGCCAAGGCCAGGGTGTTGGCGCCGTCGAGTGCTTCGCGCAATGCGACCAGGGCACGAATCTGGTTGGCGCCCTCAGCGGCCACCAGGTGCGGCATCAGGTGGTCCAGCAGAAAACACTCATGAGCGGTAAAGCGGGTGGCGCCGATCGCCCGATAGAGTGTCAGGTGCACGCTGAGCTGGGTCTGCGGGTCGATATGGATGATGCACAAGAACTCGCCGAACCCGTGCTTGACGCCCAGCCAGCGCAGGCCGCAAGGCGTTTCCCTGGCTTGGCTGTCGACGATGACCGCGCGTCCGGGGCAGGCATGGACCAGGCCGACCGTAGGGTCCTGATCGCGGATCGACTGCCAGTCTTGCAGGTATTCAGGCGGCAGGCCGAAGACATGACTGCTGTGCTCATCGGGCAGCCCGTCGATCAGCGCGGCACGCCCCCACCAGGCCTGGTCGAACGGGATCAACGCCCGGACCCGTTGCAGGATCTGGTCATGGAAGCGCGACAGCGGCTGCTCTTGGGCCAGGCGCTGCAACTCCAGCACCAAGGCGTTGAACTGCGTGAAACCGGGAGACGCGAGAAAGTCGGAATTGGAGCTGCACATAGGCGGTACCTGGCTGAGACGTTCTTGTTGTTGTCAGGGCCTGTGAAGAAGTATCGCCAAGGTCGGCAGGTGAGGGCCATCCTGCAAATGCAGGATGCAGTGACGTCGCGTTCCCAAGGCTGTCGTGCACGAAGCTGTGGGAGCGGGTTCACCCGCGAATGCGTCGGTGAAGGCACTGACGCTTTCGCGGGTGAGCCCGCTCCCACAGGGGAGGCGTGGAGGCTGTTGCTGATGATGAGCAGCGGGGATTGCGATACGGGATGACGCTGCCCCAGGTGTTGTCGCGCACAAAACTGTGGGAGCGGGTTTACCCGCGAATGCGTCGGTGAGGGCACTAACGCTTTCGCGGGTAAATCCGCTCCCACGGGAGAGGCGTCGTAGGGGTCAGGCTACCGCCAGGTAGTGCTTGACGAAGGTCTCGCTGAGCACTTCCCAGAGCACAGGGGTGCCCTTGGTGACGAACCAGGCGTCGCCGGCTTTGTAGCGGGTGACCTGGCCGGTGGATTCGTCGGTGAGCTGGATTTCACCGGTGACGATCAGCGCCTGCTCGCTGAATGGATAGACCATGCGGAACTTGCCGCGGGTGGTGCCGAAGTAAGCGCTGCTGACTGGGTCGGTCGGGGCGCCGTGGGTCATCTTGCCGTAGCACTTGACCTCGCCTTCGAGGATGGTCGAGCCCAGGTCGGCAACGGTGCCCCAGGCGTCGAGTTCGGACAATTGCACGCCTTGGCGGACGGCGGTAAGGGTCATGGGGTATCTCCAGTAGTTGAGAGTCAGCGGTCAACGACGGCCGTTGAAGAAGCCCGACAGCTGATGCACGGTCTTGCCGGCAGTCAGCAGCAGTGGGCGGATATGGTCCTTGCCGAGGATCCGCGCGTGCTTGACCGAGCTGATCAGGTCATAACGCGAGGAGCCTTCGTGCATGCCTTCGGCGAGGATCTTGCAAATGATGTGGCTGGGTGTGACGCCGAAGCCCGAATAGCCCTGCACGTAGAAGGCATTGGGGCGGTTGCTCAAGGTGCCGATCTGCGGGAACAGGTTGGCGCTGGTGGCCATCGGGCCGCCCCAGGCCAGGTCGATGCGCACGTCCTTGAGGTACGGGAAAATCTTCAGCATCAGGTTGCGGTTCCAGGCTTTGAGGTCCTGGGGGATGTGCTCGACGAAGGGCGTGGCGGCACCGAACAGCAAGCGGTTCTCGCGGGTCACGCGGTAGTAGTCGATCACTGGGCGGATATCGCTGTAGGCGCCGCGAATCGGGCTGATGCGCTGGATGAGCTCGTCCGACAGCGGCTCGGTCATCATCTGGAAGGCGTAGGTGTTGATGGTCTTGGCGTGCAGTTCAGGCTCGAGCTTGTTGAGGAAGCTGTCACAGGCCCACAGCAACTTGCTGGCCTTCACCGAACCGCGGCCGGTGCGCACGGTAATGCGCTCGCCGTACTGCACTTCCAGTGCCGGGCTGTGTTCGAAGATGCGTGCGCCATGACCCACCAACGCCTGGGCTTCGCCGAGCAGCAGGTTGAGCGAATGCACGTGGCCGCCCCCCATGTGCAGCAGGGCGCTGCTGTAGGCGTCCGAGCCGATGATCTGCTTGACCTCCGAGCCGCCCAGGAAGCGGATCTCGTCCTTCTGGTTGATGGCCTTGAAGTCCTTTTCCCAGGCGCGCAGGGTCTTTTCCTGACGGGCATTGAAGCCCATGTAGCCATAACCGTGGCAGAAGTCGGCATCGATGGCGTAACGGGCGATGCGTTCCTTGATGATGCCGGCACCCAGCTCGCTGATCTCGAAGATCTCGCGCAGGCCTTGGTCGCCGACGCTGGCCTTGATCTTCTCGAGGTCATGGCCGATGCCGGCCATGATCTGTCCGCCGTTGCGCCCGGTGCCGCCGAAGCCCAGGTAGCGGGCTTCGAGCACTACGATGTTGGTGATGCCTTTTTCCGCGAGCTCCAGGGCAGTATTGATGCCGGAAAAACCGCCACCGATCACCACCACGTCGGCGTCGATGTCGCTTTCCAGGGTCGGGAAACTGAGGTTGTACTTCTTGGTGGCCGTGTAGTAGGTCGGCGTTTCGATGTTGATCATGGCGCAGCCTGGACAGTTGGAATTATTGATGTGGGCTTGCTTTAGCCGTTGCGCGGTATACGTATTGAGCGCCTAACGACCGGTAGGTGTCTTGCCTGTGGCTGCCGCGCTTTTGACGCTGGCTGCCGGGGCCAACAGGGTGGGTTTAGTAGACCCCGCTTGGTGCGATGCTTGCTTTCCCTTCCTTGAACGTGCCCACCAGCGCCTGCAACCCGCGCATCAGGACGGTGGTGTCCACACCGACAGCCACGAAGGCGGCTCCCAGTTCGATGTAGCGTCGGGCCAGCTTCTGGTCGGCGCTGAGAATCCCCGCGGCTTTGCCCGCTTGGCGAATCCGCACGATGGCGTCCTCGATCGCGGCCTGGACCTCCGGGTGTCCGGGGTTGCCGCGATGGCCCATGGCCGCGCTCAGGTCGGCTGGGCCGATGAACACACCGTCGACACCTTCGACCGCGCAGATCCCATCCAGGTTGGCCAGGCCTTCGCGGTTTTCGATCTGTACCAACAGGCACATCTGGGCATCGGCCTGGTCGAGGTAACCGGGAATCGTGTTCCAGCGCGAGGCCCGCGCCAAGGCGCTGCCGACACCGCGCACGCCGCTCGGCGGATAACGCATGGCGCGCACCAGCGCTCGGGCCTGATCGGCACTTTCGACCATGGGTACCAGCAAGGTCTGGGCGCCGATGTCCAGCACCTGCTTGATCAGCGCCGTGTCGCCGATCACCGGGCGGACCACCGCCTGGCTGGGGTAGGGGGCGATGGCCTGCAATTGGCCTAGCAGGCTGCGCAGGTCGTTGGGCGCGTGCTCGCCGTCGATCAGCAGCCAGTCGAAACCGGCATTGGCCGCCAGCTCCGCGCAATACGGGTCTGCCAGCCCCAGCCACAGGCCGATCTGCGTGTCGCCGCGTTGCAGGCGTTGCTTGAAGGTGTTGATGGGTATGTCCATGGCAAATCCTCAGACGAAGCGGCAGGCAATGGAGCCAAGCTGGTCATAGTCGACATGGAAGGTGTCGCCAGGGCTGGCTGCCACCGGGCGGGTGAAGGAGCCGCCGAGGATCACCTGGCCGGCCTCCAGCCCCACGTCATAGGGCGCCAGCTTGTTGGCCAGCCACGCGACGCCTTTGGCCGGGTGGTTGAGCACCGCGGCGGACACCCCGGACTCCTCGATCACCCCGTTGCGATAGAGCACCGCGGGCACTTTACGCAGGTCGATCTCGGTGGGGCGCACGGCGCGCCCGCCCATCACCACGCCCGCATTGGCGGCGTTGTCGGAGATGGTGTCGAAGACCTTGCGGGTGGCCTTGGTTTGCGGGTCGATCTGCTGGATGCGCGCATCGATGATCTCGAGCGCCGGGATCACCCACTCGGTGGCCTCCAGCACGTCGAACAGGGTCACGTTCGGCCCTTTGAGCGGCTTGCCGAGGATGAATGCCAGTTCCACCTCGACCCGAGGCACGATGAAACGGTCGAAGGGAATGTCGCTGCCTTCGTCGAAGAACATGTCGTCGAGCAATGCGCCGTAGTCCGGCTCGGTGATGTTCGACGACACCTGCATGGCGCGCGAGGTCAGGCCGATCTTGTGACCGACCAGCTTGCGCCCGTCGGCGATCTTGCGGGCCACCCAGGCGCGCTGGATGGCGTAGGCGTCTTCAATGGTGATGGCCGGGTGCTCCAAAGAGAACTGACCGACCTGTTCGCGTGAGCGCTCGGCCTGGTCGAGGCGGTCGGCGGCGTGCTGGATGATGCTGGCGTCGAGCATGGAAACCTCAAGGCTTGGAAAACAGAGGGTGCAGACTGCTGTGCTTGGCGTCGTAGACCTGGCCTGGGCTTTCGTCGATCTGCAGGGTCACGCCCACCGGGCGGAGTTCGAGCAGCGCGTCCAGGTGGCCGCGTAGCACGGCCAGCAGGCTGTCGCCGACCTGCTGGTGCACCCCACGGCTGCGTCCGGCCCCCATGCGCAGGTTGGCGTAGACAAAACCGTAGTTGCCCTGGCCGTCGGCGATCGCCGCATGGGCCGCCGGGTAGGCCAGCACGCGGGTGCCGCCGGTGGGAAACACCGGCCGGCCGGTCTCGTCGCGCTGCTCGAGCATGCAGTCGGCCAGGGCGCGGCACAGGCCACCGATGTTGGCGTCGGCTTCGATGTCCGGGCTGTAGAGCAGGACCAGATGAGGCATGGCAAGGCTCCTTAAAGACGGCTGGTGGAAGTCACGCCAGCGGGGTTCGAAGCCTGGGCGGCTGGAATGGCGGAGCCATCCTGTGGCGTGACGGGGAAGATGGCGTTGATCTGGCCAGTGCCCGAGGAGCCAAAGTAGGGCGTGACGACCTCGGCTTTGCCGTCGTACCGCGACCAGCCCAGGGCACCGAGCAGCATGGCGGTGTCATGCATGAAGCCTTCGCCGTGGCCCTTGACCGCGTATTCCGGGAGCATGGCGCAGAAGTCGGACCAATCGCCGTCTTCCCACATGCGCACCACGCGGTGGTCGAGGGTTTCCAGGAACGGGCTCCAGACCTTGGTGGCGAACTCCGGCGCCTGGCCGTTCTGGGCGAAGCGATGGGACAGCGAGCCGCTGGCCAGGAACGCCACGGTCCCGTCGTAGTGGTCTTCGACCGCCTTGCGCATGGCCCAGCCGAGGCGAGCACTGTCGTTGAGGTAGTGGGAGGTGCACAGCGCCGAAACCGAGACCACCTTGAAGTGCTGGTCGGCGTTCATGTAGCGCATGGGCACCAATGTGCCGTACTCCGGCGCCAGGGTGGTGGCGTCGTGGGCCATGGTCTCCACGCCCAGGGCGTTGCAGGTCTCGGCCAGCACGCGGCCCAGTGCCGGGTTGCCGGGGAAGGCATAGGGCATGTTGGCGATGAAGTGCGGCAGTTCGTTACTGGTGTACAGCCCCTCGAAGTGAGGCGCGCAATTGATGTGGTAGTTGGCGTTGACCAGCCAGTGGGTGTCGAACACCACGATGGTGTCCACGCCCAGTTCGCGGCAGCGGCGGCTGATCTCCAGGTGGCCATCGATGGCCGACTGGCGGAATCCCTGGCGCGGGCCAGGGAGTTCTGACAGGTACATGGACGGCACATGGGTGATCTTGGCGGCCAGAGCGAGCTTGCCCATGGGAATCTCCGGTGAAGTGTTGTTGTTCTGTGTCCATGATGGGGTAGACCCGCTCCCACAGAACACTGTGGGAGCCGGCAGCGCTAGATGCCCCAGCGCGGAATGTGATGGCTACCCATGGATATACACACGTTCTTGATCTCGGCGAACACCTCGAAGCTGTATTGGCCGCCTTCGCGCCCGGTACCCGAGCCTTTCACGCCCCCGAACGGCTGGCGCAGGTCGCGCACGTTCTGGCTGTTGATGAACACCATGCCCGCCTCGATGCCCCGGGCCAGACGATGGGCCTTGCCAATGTCCTGGGTCCAGATGTACGAGGCCAGGCCGTACTCGGTGTCGTTGGCCAGGCGCAGCGCCTCGGCTTCGTCCTTGAACGGGATCAGGCACACCACCGGGCCGAAGATTTCCTCCTGGGCGATGCGCATGCGGTTGTCCACGTCGGCGAACACCGTGGGCTGGATGAACTGCCCCTTGGCCAGGTGCGCCGGCAGGCCTGCCGGACGCTCCAGGCCACCTGCGACCAGGCGTGCGCCTTCTTCGATACCGATGCGGATGTAGCCTGTGACCTTGTCGTAATGCTGCTGGGTGATCATCGAGCCGACCTGGGTCTTCGGATCGGTCGGATCGCCGACGATCAGCCGCTTGGCACGGGCGGCGAACTGCGCCACGAACTGCGGGTATACGCTTTCCTGGATGAAGATACGGCTGCCGGCAGTGCAGCGCTCGCCGTTGAGCGAAAATATCGTGAACAGCGCAGCATCCAGGGCGCGTTCAATGTCGGCGTCCTCGAAGATCAGCACTGGCGACTTGCCGCCCAGCTCCATGGAGTATTTCTTCAGGCCCGCGCTCTGCATGATCTTCTTGCCGGTGGCGGTGCCGCCGGTGAAGGAGATCGCCCGCACGTCCGGATGGCGCACCAAGGCGTCACCGGCGGTGGCGCCGTAGCCCTGGATCACGTTGAGCACGCCGTTGGGGATGCCGGCTTCTACCGCCAGGCGGCCCAGCTCGTTGGCGGTCAGGGGGGAAAGCTCGCTCATCTTCAGCACTGCGGTGTTGCCCAGGGCCAAGCACGGCGCGGTCTTCCACGTCGCGGTCATGAACGGCACGTTCCATGGAGACACCAGACCGCACACACCCACCGGCTGGTACAGGGTGTAGTTGAGCATCTGGTCATCCACCGGGTAGGTGTGGCCATCCATGCGCGTGCAGACTTCGGCGAAGAAGTCGAAGTTGTGCGAGGCACGCGGGATCAGCACGTTCTTGGTCTGGTGGATCGGCAGGCCAGTGTCCAGGGTTTCCAGCTCGGCCAGCTTGGGCACGTTCTGGTCGATCAGCTCGCCCAGGCGACGCATCAGCCGGGCGCGCTCCTTGGCCGGGGTGTTGGCCCACTTGGGGAAGGCTTCCTTGGCGGCGGCCACGGCCTGGGCCACTTCCTCGGCACCGCCGCTGGCCACTTCACCGATGGCATCGCCGGTGGCCGGGTTGTAGTTGATGAAGGTGTCGCGGCTCTCGACTTCGCGGCCGTTGATCCAATGCTTGATCATGCTCATGCCTCTTTTGCTTTCAGGGCGAAGAACTCGGCTTCGCTGACGATTCGGTTGACCAGACGGCCCACGCCTTGCACTTCCACCACCACTTCATCGCCTGGCACCACGTCGGCCAGGCCTTCCGGCGTGCCGGTGGCGATCATGTCGCCCGGCTGCAGGGTCATGAAGCTTGAGAAGTATTCGATGAGATACGGGATGTCGAAGATCATGTCCGCGGTGGTGCCTTCCTGTTTCAGCTCACCGTTGATCCAGGTGCGCAGCTTCAGGTTGGACGGGTCCGGTACATCGGCGGCGTCGACGATCCACGGGCCGACGGGGGTGGTGGCATCGCGGTTTTTCACCCGCAGGTTGGGGCGGTAGTAGTTTTCCAGGTAGTCGCGGATGGCGTAGTCGTTGCACACCGTGTAGCCGGCCAAGTAGTCGAGGGCGTCCTCGCGCTTGACGTTGCGCGCCGGCTTGCCGATCACCGCCACCAGCTCGCACTCGTAGTGCATGTAGGCGACGTTGTCCGGGCGCCAGGTGACCTGGTTGTGACCGGTGTAGGTTCCAGGGGACTTGACGAACGCAAGCGGCTCGGTGGGCGGGGTGAAGGCAAGCTCGGCGGCATGGTCGGCGTAGTTCAGGCCCAAGGCGAACATGGTGCCGTTGGCCGGCGGCAGCCAGGTGACCTGGTCGGCGGCCACCCGGCGGCCATCGGCCAGGAGCAGGTGCTGGTCATTCTCGACGATGGCCGTGTGGACCTGGCCGTCGAACTGGATACGGGCGTGTTTCATGGTCAGATCCTCATTCGGCGACGATGGTATTGATCAACTGGCCGAGGCCATCGATCTCCACGGTCACCCGGTCACCGGGCAATACATCGACGCGGCCTTCCGGGGTGCCGGTGATCAGCACATCGCCGGCGTGCAAGGTCATGAACTCGCTGATCTCAGCAATCAACTGGGCCACGCTGCGCACGCAGTTGGCGGTGTTGTTGTGCTGGCGCAGTTCGCCGTTGACCAGCAGGCGAATCCCCAGGGCCTGGGGGTTGGGCACTTGCGCGGCAGGCACCAGTTCAGGGCCGAGCGCACAGAAGCCATCACGGCACTTGGCCTTGACCGCCGGGCGGTAGTAGCTGTCCTCAGGCAGGCTGAACTCATTGACGATGGTGTAGCCGGCCACATGCGCCAGCGCGTTTTCCACGCTGACCCGGCTGGCGTCCTTGCCGATCACTACGCCCAGTGCCGGCCCAGGTTGCAGGCGATCGACTGCCGAGGGGTAGGTGACGGGCTGGCCGTGCTGGTTGCGGGTATTAGGCGTCTTGATGAACAGCACCGGCTTGACCGGCGGCTGTTTGTAGGGCGGCGTGTTGAAGGCGGTGAGGTGCTGCTGCAGCAAGCCCTGGTAGTTCAGGGCGACGCCGAACAGGGTGCCGCTGGCAACCTCGTGCAAGGCACGGCTCATGCTTTTCTCCTGGCGGTAGGCGAAGCGATGGGGGAGCGCTTCTTGGCATTTTTGTTAATGTGTTAACGTTATAATTAATATGTTAACAATCGTCAAGGCGCTGCCGGGACGATTCGCGACCACCGGCCGGTGCTACCATGGATGCCGGCCCGACTCGCCAGCCCGCACGAGCACGACATGAAAGAGCGACAGCCGATCCCCAACATCAACATCGGTCAGGTGTACGACCAGCGCTACAGCGAGAGCGAGGTCCACTACGACCGGCTCGGCAACCTGGCCGGTTTCTTCGGGCGCAACATGCCGGTGCACCGGCACGACCGTTTCTTCCAGATTCATTTCGTCAAAAGTGGCAGCGTGCGGGTCTACCTGGACGAGCAGCGCTATCACGAGGCTGGGCCGATGTTCTTCCTGACCCCGCCGACCATTCCTCATGCCTTCGTCACCGAACCCGACGCCGACGGCCATGTGCTGACCGTGCGCCAACAACTGGTGTGGCAACTGCTGCAAGCTGAGCCTGGGTTGATGACCGGGCCGCGGTTGGCACCGGCGTGTGTCGCCCTGGGGCGCCTGCAAGGCCAGGCCGCGATCGATGCGCAGCAGCTTGAGGTGCTGTTCGACATGCTCGGCGCCGAGATCGGCAGCAATCGGCCAGGGCAGGGCACCGCGGTGCAGGACCTGGCCCGGTTGGTGATGATCGGCCTGCTACGGCTGTGCGCCAATTCGCTGGAGGCGACCCCGGCACGGCATGAGGATCTGCGGCTGTTCAATCGCTTCAACGAATTGATCGAGCAGCATTACCTGGAACACTGGACGCTGCCGGCCTATGCCGTCGCCCTCGGCGTGACCGAGGCACGGCTGAACGACGTGTGCCGGCGCATCGCGGACCTTCCGTCCAAGCGCCTGGTGTTCGAGCGACTGATGCAGGAGGCCCGGCGCTTGCTGCTGTACACCGGTGGCTCGGCCAACGAGATCTGCTATCAGCTGGGCTTCAAGGACCCGGCCTATTTCAGCCGGTTCTTCCAGCGCCATGCGCAGATGACGCCAGGGGAGTACCGTCAGCGCCAGACGCGGTGAATGCGTGTGGCCAGCGCTGCGCGTCCGTGAGCCAGGACAGGACGCTGGACAGAACCCCTGCAAATGTATTTCACTTTGTTAATATCTTAATGAAGTGCTGCGCACACGCCTTGTCCCCAAGGTCGCAGCCCCGTAGATTCCTGGCTTTGCAACCTGAACTGATGAGCATGACCTTACCAAGACCCTCCCTGACCCTGACCCTCCTGCAGGCCCGCGAAGCAACCATGGCGTTCTTCCGCCCGGCCCTCAACGCCCATGACCTGACCGAGCAGCAATGGCGGGTGATCCGCATCCTGCGTCAGCAGGGCGAACTGGAAAGCCACCAGCTCGCCGACCAGGCCTGCATCCTCAAGCCGAGCATGAGTGGCGTGCTCAAGCGCCTGGAGCGCGATGGCCTGGTGGGCCGACGCAAGTCTCCCGAGGACCAGCGCCGCGTTTTCATCAGCCTCACTGTGCGTGGGCAGCAACTGTTTCTGGCCATGAGCGAGCAGATGGAGCGCAACTATCAGGAGATCCAGCGTCAGTTCGGCAGCGACAAGCTCGAACAACTGATGGGCCTGCTCAACGAGCTCAAACGCATCAAGCCCTGAGCCGCTGGCCCTCAGCGGCTGGTCAAGGCCAGCGAGTCGTCGAGAATCTTCAGCAGCGATGCCGCCCGCCGTGCGTAAACCGCAGGGTTGGCGTACATCAACTCCACATGCAGGCTGTCGATGATCCCCAGGTACGCATCGCCATAAAGCTCCAGCTTGGTGCCGTCGCTGCGGGCCCAGGCATGGCGCTCGCGCAGGGCCTGGCAAAAGCCCAGGCGGATGCGCTCCAGGTAGGCTTCGAACCCTGAGGTGACCAGCCGCTTGAGCGAAGCGGGCGGCAGAAAAGCCGCGCGCAGCACGAATCGCAGGCTGGGCGAGCTGGCATAGCGGTCGGCCAGGTCCAGGGGGTGTCGGTGCCCTGGCGGCAGCGCCTGTGCCGACTCCCGGGCAAACGCGTCTTCGACGTAGGCCGTTTCTTGTGCCAGGGCTCGCTCGAAGGTCTTGGCGAACAAAGCATCCTTGTTGGCGAAATGCGCATACAGCGACGCCTTGCGCATGCCGGCCTGGGCGGCGATCTCGCTCAATGACGAGCCATCGTAGCCGTGATCGGCAAAGTGGCCCGCGGCGGCATCGCAGACGCGCAGGGCGGACGGGGTCAAGGCTTTCACAGGCGCACTCCAGGCTTGCATCGGGTTGGAGCGCGATTGTGTTGCTCGTGGGGGACGGGGTCAAACCTTCGGCGCGGCGCTGGCCAGGCATTGGCGTGCCAAATACCTGGGCTGGGGTTTTTATTGCCGTCGGTCAGCGTGTGCGCAGATAAAGCGAATCTCCTTGCTTGCCGGGTACTCGACACTATGCACGGCCGCTGTCGTGCATTCCTTGAGCCACATGAGGTGAAAGACCATGGCTAACAAAGAGACCAGCAAAAGCGGCAGCCAGGGCGGATCGAAAAATCCGGGCAACTTTGCCAACGACCGGGAGAAAGCCTCCGAAGCCGGCCGCAAAGGCGGGCAGCAATCCGGCGGTGGCCGGTCGAGCGACTCCAGCCGCAAGGGTGGCCGCTCGTAAGCAAGGCAACGCAGTGCCGGGCCTTCCCGGCACTGCGATCAACTGGCCAGGAGGACGCGCCATGCGAATAGCTCCAATGCTTTGCCTGTTGGGCGGCCTGACGATGCTCGGCGGTTGTTTCGATCGCGACGACGACCATCCGGCGAAGGATGCCGACCCCAGCAAGCCTTCGTTGCAAATGCAACAACCTGACAAATCGGCCACTGAGCCTGCTCCCCCATCGCAACCGATGCCATCCCAGGATCCCGACAACTGATCGCAAGGAGTAAGGCATGAGGGTGATGACCTGCGAGACCACCGTCCCCGCGACGCTGGCCCCGGCCACGAGCGAGAGCCTGGAACGGCGCTACCAGGCCTTGCTGGCGGGCCGATGCACCGATGGCCAGCAGTGGCTGGAACACCAACTCGAACGTGCCGACGCGCTGCCGGACGATTTGCCTGCTTCTCCCGCGCAGCTGGATCACTGGTCCGCCTGCCGTGCCGCCAGCGTGGCCGAGCAGTACGCGCCGTATCTGCAGGCACGGCGTCATGGTGCGGCGCGTCAGTACTTTGCCAATCGTTCCCAGGCCTTGTGGTTCCTGCAACAGGTTGCCCCGACCAAGGCGGTGGATGGTGCCTGGTTGCAAGGTGTCCTGCATCACTGGCATGACCCGCGCTACCACGGCCTGATCCGCACCTACCTCGAAGAGCTTGGCGAGGGCGACCCGCGCTGCAATCACGTGCTGATCTACCAGCGGCTACTCAGCCGCGTGGGCTGTCAGGAGCTGTTGCCCCTGGCCTCGGCGCGCCATCTGCAGGGCGCCCTGCAATTGGCCTTGGGGCAGCACTTCGATGCCTTCCTGCCTGAGGTGATCGGCTACAACCTGGGCTACGAGCAACCCCCATTGCACCTGTTGATCACCACCCATGAACTGGCGGAGCTGGGCATCGACGGCCACTATTTTCAGCTGCATGTGACCATCGACAACGCGGCCAGCGGCCATGCCCGCAAGGCGATCCATGCGCTACGCCAACTCTTGCCGGGACCAGGTGGCGAGGACTTCTACCGACGCGTCCGGCGTGGCTATCGCCTGAACGACCTGGTCACCGACACGCCCAGCCTGATCGCCAGCTTCGACCTGGAGGGCGAACTGCTCGCTGCCCTGGAGCGCAAGCGCCTGTTCGGTCAACGCATGCATTCAGACCATTGCCGGCTGCAGGGGCGCACCCTCAACCAGTGGCTGAGCGCTCCGGGCGCCATGCCGGGGTTGCTCAAGGCGTTCGAGCAGCACGGTTGGGTGCGCCGCGGTGAAGATCCGGCCAATAGCCGCCTGTGGCGATTGATCGAGGGGCCTGACGCGGCCATGTTCGGGGTGTTCAGCGCCTACGAGAAGCAACTGTGGCACGACTGGATCGCCCAGCATTGGGAGGGCAACGGTGTACGTCGCGTACTGCCAGGCAGTTGGCAGCTCGACTTCGCCCCGGATGACGCGTCGCTCGACCAGGCGCCGGTGCAGGATCTGATCGCGCGCATGGCCGGCAATGGTCACGCCTCGCCCGAGGGGCTACGCGCCACCCGCGCCTACATCCAGGCCACTGGCCTTGCCCAGGAGGAGCCCTACTGATGCAACTGAACCCGGAACAGGTCCAGGCCGATCAAGCCCTGCTGCAACTGGGGCGACGCCTGCGCGCGGACGGTTATCGCTTCACCTGCGTGACCCCTGCAACCCATGCCCGCAACAACGCCCGTGAAGGCAACGAGCGGGCCCGCACGCTGCGCGACGTCTTCGGGTGGAGCCGGCCATTTGCACCTGGGCTGATTTCGGCCGATGAGTTGCAGCAGTTGCAGGCAGCCCACGTGTTGGTGGGCGAGGGCGATCTGCTGCGCAGCACCGTGCGCTGGTCCAGCCTGGACGATCTGCTGCTGGTGCATTCGGCGTTTCCCACCGACGCCAGTGATGCGGTGTTCTTCGGCCCGGACAGCTACCGCTTCGCCCAGGTCATCCATGACCACCTGCAGCGCACCCCAAAACCCGTGCAACATGCCGTGGACATCGGTTGCGGCACAGGCGTCGGCGCCTTGCTCATCGCCCGTGCCGCGCAGCATGCGCAGGTCAGTGCGGTGGACATCAACCCGCTGGCCTTACGCTACACCGCCATCAACGCGGCGCTGGCCGGTGTGGGCAACCTCTCGGTGGAGCCGAGCGACCTGCTCGACGGCATCGGCGGCACGTTCGACCTGATCGTGGCCAACCCGCCCTATATGCTCGATGCCAGCGAGCGTGTGTATCGCCATGGCGGCGGGGCGCTGGGCGCGCAGTTGTCCTTGCGCATCGTCGAGCAGGCGTGTGAACGCCTGAGCCCCGCTGGCACCTTGCTGCTTTACACGGGGGTGGCGATCGTCGAGGGGCGCGATGCCTTGCTCGAAGCCATCCGCCTGCGCCTGGCTGGGCCGCAGTGGAGCTGGGTATACCGGGAAGTGGACCCGGACGTGTTCGGCGAGCAATTGCTGGAACCGGGCTACGAACGGGTCGAACGCATCGCGGCGGTGGCCCTGACCGTGACACGCAATGGGTAAGGGCGTGCAGCGGCCTTTGAGTTTTGGCATCGAGGAGGAATACCAGCTGGTGGACCTACGCAGCGCGCGGGTGCTGGCCACCCCTGCGCTGGCGGTGGCCAGGCGCTGCCGAGAAGTCATGGGCAAGTATTTTGCCGAGGAGATGTTTCGCAGCCAGATTGAAGTCGCCTCTCCGGTGTTCACCCACCTGCACGAGGCGCAGGGCTTTCTGCTCGACAGCCGGCAGCGCCTTGGCGAGGCATTGGCC
Source organism: Pseudomonas sp. PKS (assembly GCF_051913525.1). Classification (NCBI taxonomy): domain Bacteria; kingdom Pseudomonadati; phylum Pseudomonadota; class Gammaproteobacteria; order Pseudomonadales; family Pseudomonadaceae; genus Pseudomonas; species Pseudomonas sp. PKS. Next base: position 239,644 of record NZ_JBEGDO010000001.1, read on the forward strand.
CAGGAAGGTATTGGCCTTTACTGCGCCGCCAGCCATCCCAGCGCCCAGTGGTTGCGCCAGCGCGCCCGGACCACGCCGCACTATCGCCAAGTATTCGACGACTACCAGCACGTGGCCCGGCGCAGTCTGTTGTCCGGGCTGCATGTTCATGTGGGCGTGCCCCCCGGGTGCGATCGGATTCAGTTGATCAACCGCTTGCTGTACTGGCTGCCGCTGTTTCTGGTGCTGAGCACTTCATCGCCGTTGTGGGGCGGCCAGACCACAGGTTTCATGAGCTATCGACGGGTGATCTGCGCCGAGTGGCCGCACATGGAGCTGCCGGAGCCATTGGCGGACTGGGAGGCGTACCAGCGCTACCGGGCCTTGCTGGAACGCACCGGTGCTTTGGCAAAGGAAGGAGATTTCTGGTGGGCGATTCGCCCGTCGCGGCGGTTTCCCACGGTGGAGCTGCGCATCTGCGACGCGTGCCCACGGCTGGAGGATGTGCTGTGCATCGCTGGCCTGTTCCGTCACCTGGTACAAGGCCTGGCGGTGGATCACTACCAGGCCACGCCGGTCAACCGCGAAGTGCGCTGGATCACCCAGGAAAACTATTGGCGGGCCAAGCGCCATGGTCGGCACGGGCAGTTCATTGGTGTCCACGATCAGGCGCCGGTGACTGCCGAGGGCTGGCTGGCCCAGCTGTTGGCGCAGTTCCCGGCGGACACGCTGGATGCGCAGCGCGCAGTGCTTCAGGCCCAGCGCATCCTGCGCGAAGGCACCAGCGCCGACCGCCAGCTCCACTGCCTGGAGCAGGCTCGCAGTGGCGGGCGCGACGTGCGCCAGGCCCTGCATGCGGTGGTCGATCAGGTGTTGGCAGAAGGCGCCCAGCAGAGCGCTTCGCACCCCGTTGGCGGGTAAACCTGCGAAGAAGACGCCGGATGCTAAGCAAACGCCAGAGATCTGGCTTATTGCTCTTTGATGATCGAGATCTTGCCGTTGCGTTCGACAATGGCGTAGCGGATCTGCTCGACCGTCTCGATACCCTGGCTGTCGCGCGCCGACTCGAGGACATCATCCTCGGTCAGGCGTGCCTTGCGCATTCGCCCATGCAAAAAGCGCCCGTGCTCGACCACCAGCGTGGCATGACCGTCCAGCACCCGGGCCAGGCGCTTGGAATTGAGCTTGGCCAGCGACAGCCCGACGTCCAGCACGATCAAGGTGGCGATCACCAGCATGGCGTTGATGAAGGAAAAGTCTTCGCCCAACAAGGCCTGCTGGGTCGCTTCGCCGATGATCATCAACAAGACGAAATCGAAGGTGGTCAGGTCGCTCAGGGAGCGGCGACCGGCGATGCGAAACAGCAGCATCAAGGCGACGTACATGCCGGCGGCGCGCAGAATCGAGTCCATGGCAGCCCCCTACGGATAGATGAAACTGGAAAAGCGCGCCACGCTGTCCGGCCCCAGGCTCACACGGCCTTCCAGGCTGCCAGGGGTGTCCGCGCGCAGGGTCAGGTACAAGCTCGCAGTGCCGTCCGTGCCGGTCCCCAGCTGTAGCGCAAGCCCTTGGCCCTCGGACTGGGAGCGCAACGGCTGGGGCTGCAGGGTCTCGAGGCTCGCTTCGCGAAACAGCGCTCCGTCCAGCAGGACCTGTACCTGTCCGTTGTGCGGGCCACGTACCGTGATCAGCAGGTGCTCCGTCACTCCGCTGCGGCTCAAGCGCGCGTATTGCACCTGCACGCGCCCGTCGGCGCTGTTGGCCTGGCCCTGGCTCAACGGGCCACGGCCGAACAGCCCCGCGAGGGCCAGCAGCATCACCAGCGACAACACGTACCAGCCGACCCGCTCGAAGCGCCAGACCCGCTGCTGCATGGCCATGTTTTCCTCGATCGGCTGGTGGCGTGAGCGCTGCTCGTCCTCGGTCATGGTCAGGACTTCCCTCAGGCGCGTTCGCCGCGCAGCCAGCGTTCGTGGTAGTGCAGCAAGCGCGTCAGGCCATACAGTGCACCCTGGCGCAGCACTTCAGGGCGATCGCCGAAAAAGCGCTGGCTGCGGGTGAACACGGCTATCGATTCATCCTGAAACGCCCAAGCAAAGCACAAGGTGCCCGGCGCGATACCGTCGGTGCCTTCCGGGCCGGCCACGCCGGTGGTGGCGATGGCCACATTGGCAGTGCTGTCCTTGAGCGCGCCGAGGGCCATTTCCCAGGCCACGGCCTCACTGGTCAGGCCGTAGCGTTCGATGGTCACCGGGCTCACCCCGAGCAGCCGTTGCTTGGCCTTGGGTGAATAGACCACGTAGCCGCTTTCCAGCGACTCGCCCACGCCGGGGTGTTCCGCCAACAAGGCGACCATGCGCCCGGCGGTGCAGGATTCGGCGGTGGTCAATACCAGGGCATGTCGCTTCAGGTAATCCAGTACGTGCTGTACAGGGTCTTCGCGCATCGGGGTTGCCTCGTTGGAGCCTTTTGCGATGGACGTCGGCCTCGGGCAAATGGTTCAGACCGTTGCGCCTTACCACCCGTCGGTGCGTATGACGGGCCGAACAAACCTTCGATCCTGACGCTGCCTCGAAAGCTGTAGCGACCCATCGATTGGCCTAGTAAGGAGCGCACCATGCCCAACAGACCCCGCGACCAGTTCAGCATGCAGAACCCGCTGACTCAGTATCCGCATCCGCCATTTCCCGACCAGACCCAGGCCCCACCGGGGCTGGATGCGAACATGCAGCCCAAGCCCGACCACGGCGAGGACACCTACAAAGGCTTCGGCCGCCTGGCCGGACGCAAGGCGCTGATCACCGGTGCCGACTCTGGGATCGGCCGCGCCGTGGCGATCGCCTTTGCCCGCGAGGGGGCTGACATCGCACTCAACTACATGCCCATCGAGCAGGCCGACGCGCGCGAAGTGATCACGCTGATCGAGGCCGAAGGGCGCAAGGCCATCGCTCTGCCGGGCGATCTGAAAGACCAACGTTTCTGCGGTGACCTGGTCGACCAAGCCCACGAGCAGTTGGGCGGCCTGGACATCCTGGTCAACGTCGCCGGCAAGCAAGAGGCGCGCAAGGACATCAGCCAGATCAGCCACGAGCAGTTCGATCACACGCTCAAGACCAACGTCTATGCGCTGTTCTGGCTGTGCCAGGCAGCGGTGCCTTTGATGCCGGCCGGCGCGACCATCATCAATACCGCCTCGATCCAGTCCTACCAGCCGTCGGCCACCTTGCTGGACTACGCCACCACCAAGGCCGCCATCGTGGCCTTCACCAAGGCTCTGGCCAAGCAGGTGATCGAGCGCGGCATCCGGGTCAATGCCGTGGCTCCGGGGCCGATCTGGACCGTGTTGCAACCCAGCGGTGGCCAGCCCCCGGAGAAAATCCCAGAGTTCGGCTCGCAGACCCCGATGAAGCGCCCCGGCCAGCCAGCGGAGTGCGCGCCGCTGTATGTGCTGCTGGCGTCCCAGGAGTCGAGCTACATCACAGGTGAGGTGTTCGGTGTCACCGGCGGCAACCCGCTGCCATGAACCGGTGCGAGTAAACCTTCCCGGCGCCGTGCAGTCCTTGAAAGTAAGGGCCCAGTAGGTGCTTAGGGCCAAGGAGGTGGCTGATGAGCTTCATCTGCCTGTTGCGCGGCTGCCAGTGGGGCGCCGTCCTGACCTGTGAATTCCCCGGGCTGCAGTGCCAATGCTGCGAGCGCTGTGGCGCGTTGCGCTACTGCCGGCCCGGGCAACCGTTTGAACCTGGAACCTAGGAGCTAAGCCATGGCCCGGGCAATCTGGAAAGGCGCGATCAGTTTCGGTCTGGTGCACATCCCGGTCAGCCTCAACACGGCGGTACGCACCGAACGCGTCGACTTCGACTGGCTGGACAAACGCAGCATGGAGCCGGTGGGCTACAAGCGCGTGAACAAGGTCACCGGCAAGGAAATCGACAAGGAACACATCGTCAAGGGCGTGGAGTACGAAAAAGGCCGTTATGTGGTCATCAGCGAGGAGGAAATCCGTAACGCCCGTCCCGAGGCGACCCAGACCATCGACATCTTCTCGTTCGTCGATGCCGCCGACATCCCGTTGCAACACTTCGACACCCCGTACTACCTGAGCCCCGACCGGCGCGGCGGTAAGGTCTACGCCCTGTTGCGCGAGACCCTGGAGAGCACCGGCAAAGTGGCCTTGGCCACCGTGGTGCTGCATACCCGTCAGCACCTGGCACTGCTGCGGCCGCTAGACGAGGCACTGGTGATGATTACCTTGCGCTGGCCTGAAGAGGTCCGTGGCCTGGAGACCTTGGAACTGGACAAAAGCGTCACCGATGCCAAGGTCGACAAGCGCGAGCTGGACATGGCCAAGCGCCTGGTCGAAGACATGAGCGGGCCCTGGACGCCTGAGGACTATCACGATGCGTTTCGCCAGACCATCCTGGACCTGGTCGAGGAAAAGGCGGCCAAGGGCAAGATCAGCGTGGTGGAAAAAGGCGAGGGGGCGACGACGCAGAAGGGCGCGGATATCGTCGACCTTACCGAACTGCTCAAGCGCAGCCTCGGTGGTGGCAAGAAAGCCGCGCCGGAGAAAAAGCCGGCCAGGCGTTCGCGCAAGGCCTCCTGAACGGGGCCGCAGCGCGGTCCATCGTAGGCTACGCCAGCGCCCACGACAGTTGAGTTCGCGCACCTTCGTGGCGAGGCCTGCAATGGTCATCCTGTAACCGAACCCTCCAGGCTCGCCAGGTAATCCCCAAACCCTTCCCGGGCCCTGCTATCGCGTCGGCTGCTGGTGGCCACGCTATGTCGGGCCGTCCAGACGATCTGCGCGCCGCTGGCCTCCAGCGCCCGCACCAGGTGTACATCCTCATGGGCGGGCAATGGCGCGAACCCGCCAGCACGCTCATAAGCCTGGGCACACACACCCAGGTTGGCGCCATGGATATGCCGGTGGCCATCCCTGGCTTCGTAGCGGCTGCGGTAACGCTGGCGCAACGCAGCGCTTTGCCATGGCTGCCAGCGCTCGATGTGCACGGTGCCGCACACTGCATCGGCTGCGAATTGCAGTTGAGACAGTAGCCAGTGCGCCGGTACCCGGCTGTCGGCGTCGGTGAAGGCCAGCCATTGCGCGCCACGCTCGAGCATCCATGCCGCGCCTGTGCGGCGGGCGATGCCGACATTGCCCGCATCCACCGCCAGGGTCGCTACGCCATGGCGGACGGCAATCGCGGCACTGGCGTCGTTGCAACGGTCGAGCACCACCAGTACCTGCACCGTCCGGCCCGCGCGTTCGGCCTCCAGGGCGGCGCGTTTCACCGCGCGCAGGCAATGCCCCAGGTGCCGGGCCTCGTTGTGGGCGGGGATGACCACGCCGATCATGGGCAGGTCTCGTCCAGGTCCACCACACTGGGCTGGCACGACCAGTACTCAAGCAGAAAATCCGCCTCTTCATGACGCAGCACCGGGTACAGCGGCAGGTGCCGGGCGATCAGCTCGTGCACTTCGCGACCCTCCTGAGGGCAGCCGACGATCGGGTGGCGCCAGTGGCAGGCGAGCAAGCCGCCGTCATGGCTGAGGCTGGCCACCGACTGTTCGATCACCTGCAGCCAGTCGGTCGGGTCCAGGTAATAGCCGATCTCGCTCAGGACGATCAGGTCGAACTGGCCGCCGGGCCAATCGCCCGGCAAGCGGCCTTGTTCGACCTGAACGTGGGTGGCAGCAACCAGGCGTTCGCGGGCAAGGCCCACGGCCGTGGCGTCGATGTCCTGGCACAGGAGCGTGGCGCAGCGCTCGGCCAGTAGAATGCTCAACTCGCCGTTTGCGCAGGCGGGCTCGAAGATGCGCCGATAGCACTGTTGCGGCAGGCTGGCGAGCACCAGCTCGCGCTTGCGCCGCTCGTACCAGCGGGTGCGGAAGGCCCAAGGGTCGTCGCTGGTGGCGTACAGGTTGGCGAAATACTGCGCTTCGAGGCTCATGGCGACTCCGTTTGCATTCAAAGCAGAACCAGTTCGAAAGGCTGCAAAAGGCACTCCAGCAAGGTGGGCTTCAATACTGGCGCTCGTTCGCCGTCAGGCTGCAGTTGGCTCAGGTACGCGGACAGCGCCTGGCGCTTGCGGGCCAGGCGGGTTTCATCCAGTGCGATGCGGTGCGCCCGTGGCCAAGGCAGGCTAGGATCGTCCGCGCGGGCCCAATGCCACGCCCAGACCGGCACTTCGGCCAGTTGTACCTTGCGGGCCTTGCAGGCCTGGGCGGCGGCGCGACCGACCGCTTCGTGATCGGCATGGCCATCGCCGCGCCAGGTCGTCAGCAGCAGGTCGTCGGCCTTGAGCAGTTGGCCAAGGTAATTGACCAGAAAGGCTTCGTCGCGGGGCACTGCACCGTCCTTCAGGTGTAGGCGCTGCCAGTCCAGCTGCGCAAGATCAAGGCCCAGCAGCTGCAGCGCCTGACGGCTTTCCAGCGGTCGTTGCCGGCGCAGGCGATGCTCGGTCCACTGGCTGGAGCCGGGGTGACTGGCCTCGCCGTCGGTGACGGAGACCAACAGCAAGTCGTGCTCGCGCCCGGCGAAACCTGCGAGCAGGCCACCGGCCATGAGGATTTCGTCGTCCGGGTGAGGGGCCACCAGTACCAGGCGCCGACCGGATGGGCACAGTTGGTCGGGGGTGATCCACGTGGCCCGGGCCAGGTGCGCGGCCTGTTGCCACTGGCTCCACGGGGTACCGCTACTGCTGCTGATCGGGTCGTCGGTCATAGCTGCCACGCCCCCGCCGGCATCTGGGCCAGTTGTTGCCCGAGCGCCGCCAGGTCCCGCTCGGCATGGCTCTGGCGCAGGTACACCGGCAGGTCGGCGCTCAGCCGGGCGAAGTGGCTGCTGCGGCAAAAGGGGGTGGCACCCAACGCCCGGCCTACATGGTGGATGATCTGCTCGACCGCGTGCTCGACCTGGGCGCGGGTGCGGCGCACTTCGAAGCTCGCGTCGGCGGTGGGCTGCCGGTCGATCCAACCGGCACATTCGCGCAGCGCAGCACGAGCGCCGTACAGCGCGGCATCCACCGCGCCCAGGTGCGCCTGGGCGTGGGCGTCCGGTGTCGGCTTGCGGCAATGCTCGCGCAGGTAATCGGCCAAGGCCTCGGCTGCGCCGTACCAGCAGGCGGCGATCCCCGCGCCGCCGTGCCAGAACCCAGGGCGCCGGAGGTATTGCCCGGGGCGGCCCACGGCAATCCCCGGTGCATCGTCGAAGCTGATCTCCACGCTGGTGGTGGTTGCCATGCCCACGGCTTGCCATTGTTCCACCTGGATACGCTGGTTGGGATGGGCCAGTTCGATCGCCACCAACTGGGGTTGGCCGTCATCGCCCCAGGCCGTGATCAGTGCCCGGTCGATCTGCAACGCCCCGGAGCACCAGGCTTTGCGTCCACCCAGTCGTACGTGATCGCCATGACGGGCGAGGATGCGGGCCTGGGCATCCGGCGGTTCGGCGGCCCATACGCCCCAGACGCCGTCGCCCACCAGGTGCGGCGCAGCACATTCGGCGAGGATCGCCAGGGCATCGGTGTGCCCTTCGTAGAGCTTGGCCAGGGCCAGGTCGCAGCCGGCAATGCGGGCGAGGGTCTGCCAGCGCTGCAGGGTGTGTCCTTGACCGGGCAGGGGCAGCAGGTCGAGATGATCGGCCTGCAAGGCCTGCATCAGCTCAGGCAACTGGGTATCGAGGTTCAACGCCTGGGGGCGTTCGGTGAACGTGCGCAGCAGGCGGTCGAGGTGGGTCAGGTCGAAGTCCTGGATGATGCTCATGCGCTCGGCTCCCCTATGGTGTTCTTCTTCCAGCCGCGCAGGTTCATGGCGCACAGGCAGAACTGCAGCACGACCAAGGCCCAGGCCTGTACCTGCCAACCCCAGATCACCCACAGTACGTTGCTGCTGATGAAGCAGCAGAAGCCCACCCGGCGTCGACGTGGCTGGCGGGAGCCGATGCACCAGGCAGCCAGCACGGTCAGCAGCATGGCAGGCCATTGCAGTTGGTCGAGCAGCACCGCCATCAGTTCAGGCCCATCTGTTTGCGCATGCGCGCGGTGATCGACTGGCGTGTCTTGGCAAGATCCGCCCAAGGGTCGTCGACTTCGGCCAGACGCTCGGCCAGGTTGCCGATGTGCCATTGGTTGGCGCCCTTGAGTTGGGGTAGCTCCTCGCGCCAGATCGGCACCGACACTGGCAGGCCCTCACGGGCGCGCAGGGAGTAAGCGCAGACCGTGGTCGCGCCTTTGCCGTTGCGCAGGTAGTCGATGAAGATGCGCCCGACACGATTCTTGGGGCCGGACACCGCACTCAGGCGCTCGGGGAAGAGCCGGGCCAGGTATTGGACGATGGCGTGGCTGAAGTCTTTCACCTCATCCCAGCCTGCGCGGCGCGTCAGCGGCACCACCAGGTGCATGCCTTTGCTGCCGCTGGTCTTGAGAAACACGTTCAGGCCCAGCTCGTCGAGCAAGGTGAGGGTCAGTTGCGTGGCTTCCAGCATGGCCTTCCAAGGCAGCGCCGGGTCTGGGTCCAGGTCGAGGACGAAGCGATCGGGTTTGTCGAAGTCCTTGTCGGTGCCGTTCCAGGTGTGCAGTTCGAGCATGTTCATCTGCACCGCACCCAACAGGCTTTCGGCACTGTTGAGGATCATCGCCGCCTGGCCGGCCTGGGCTTTGCTGTAGCTCACCACGTCTGGAATGTGCAGTTGCCCGGCGTTTTTCTGGAAAAACAGCTCGCCGCTCAACCCATCTGGAGCCCGCACCAAAGCCACGGGGCGATCCTTGAGCTGCGGCAGGATCCACGGCGCCACCTGGGCGTAGTACTCGGCGACCTGGCGCTTGGTCACGCCGCTGCTGGCGTCGATCACCCGGTCCGGATGGGTCAGGCGCAGGTCACCGAGCATGGGCTGGGGCGAGGGCTTGGCGACGCGGGTCTTGGGCATGGCGCGCTCCAGATCGATGGCGGTGGCGGGCTTGTCGTCGCGCAGGCCATGGAACACCGAGTGGCGCACCACGCCGTCACGGGTCATCTGGGCATAGGCGACCTCGGCCAGCAGTTGGGGCTTGAGCCAGTGCACCCCGCGGGCCTCGGCGCCGGCCGGCGGCTTGACCAGGGCGGGCTTGTCCACCTCCAGCGGCTTGAGCCGGGCGTGGATGCTGTCCAGCGTGGTAGTGCTGAACCCGGTGCCGACCTTGCCGGCGTAACGCAGCTGGCCGCTGTCGTTGTCATGCAGGGCCAGGAGCAGGGCGCCAAAGCCGTTGCGACTGCCCTTGGGTTCGGTATAGCCGACGATCACGAACTCCTGGCGTTGTTTGCACTTGAGCTTGATCCAGTCGCTGCTGCGCCGACCGCTATAGGGGCTGTCGGCGCGCTTGCCGATCAGGCCTTCTAGCTCCAGGCGACAGGCCCTGTCGAGCAGCGAGTCGACGGGCTGGTCGAAGTCGGCCGAATACTTGACCTGCTCCGACTCACGGCCCTCCAGCAATTGCCGCAAGGTCTCGCGTCGATCCTGCAACGGCACTTGGCGCAGGTCCTGGCCGCCGAGAAAGGGCAGGTCGAACACGTAATAGGTGATGCGCTCGTCATGCTCGGTATCGAAGGCGTTCTGCAGGGCCTGGAAGTCGGCCAGGCCGTTTTCGCCAGCCACCACTACCTCGCCGTCGAGCCAGGCGGACTTGAGCTTTAGATCGCGCAGGGCCTGCACCTGGTGCGGCATCTTCGCGCTCCAGTCGTGGCCATTGCGGGTGAACAGGCGCACGTCCGCCCCCTCGATACGGGCGAGAATGCGGTAGCCGTCGAACTTGACCTCGTAGTGCCAGTCACCGGCCGGTGGAGCGTCCACCAGGGTCGCCAGTTGTGGTTGCAGATGGTCGGGCAACGCGGCGTTCTTGGCGCTGGCAGGCCGTGATCGGGGGCTGGCCGCGCGCTTGGTAGGCATTGCTGGGACCTTGGCCCGGCGCGGCAGCAATGTGCGCTCGCTCAGCACGCTGTCGGGCTGGGCTTCGACGATGCTGTATTCGCTTTCGCTGCGGGCCTGGTCATCGTCGGACTTGACCAGCATCCACTGCTCCTTCTTGCCGGCCAGGTGGGTGCGGAACAGGTTCCAGACCCCGGCGAGCTTCTCGCCTTGCAGGCGAAAACGCAGCTTACCCTTGGCATAGGCACTGCGAGGATCACCCTCCGGCTCCCAGACACCTCGGTCCCAGACGATCACATCGCCGGCCCCGTAGTGCCCTTCGGGGATATGACCTTCGAAATCGGCGTAGTCGAGCGGGTGGTCCTCCACATGGATGGCCAGGCGACGGACCTTGGGGTCCAGCGAGGGGCCCTTGGGGATGGCCCAGCTCTTGAGGGTGCCGTCCAGCTCCAGGCGAAAGTCGTAATGCAGGTGGCTGGCGTCGTGTTTCTGGATGCAGTACTGCAAGGCATGCGCCGGCCGGCCTCCGCGTTGGGTGCCGGCCGGCTCGGGCGTGGCGTTGAAGTCGCGCTTGCGCTGGTACTCCTGCAGGGGCTTGGCCATGGCGGGCTCCGGAGGGTTCGCGGGTCTCTAGAGGTGGGAGGGAGCGTCGCGCTTGAGAGTTCAGATTTTTTACCGCGTCTGCGCCGCCGGGCAGAAACTCTGAATCATTGCCCGGCGCTGGCAGTCGACCGCATGAACCCACCTGACGGAGAGCCCAGATGCCCCAGCCAGATGATCCGAAAACCAGGCCCCCGGTTGAAATCGACGATACCGAGGACCGGATGGACAGTGTGCGTGAGCTGGATTTCAGCGACCGCCAAGACGAGCGCGAAGGCCGCGCGGGGGACGAGCGCCCGGCCCAGGAAGTCGCCCAGGAGTACCCACCAGAACGCGTGGCCGAAAGCGGCATGACCGGCGGCGAAGCCCTTAGCGACAGCCTGCATGAAGACAACGTCACCCTCGACGACCTGAGCCCGGACACCCTCTATGACCAGACCGGCGCCCGTGACCCGCGCGAACCCGGTGTCGGCGGCCCGTCAGACAAGACCCTGCGCAGGGTGGAGGAGCACGAGATTGGCGGTGGCATTGGCCTGGACGAGGCTGAACTGGCCCGCTCCGCGCCCCTGGATGGCGAGCCGTGGACCGACGAGGTTTCGCCGACCGATGAAGATGATGAAAGGAGCTGACCATGACCGAGCAACGTTGTGCCTGTAATCATTGTTCCTGCACCGTGGATGCCAATGCGATCCTGCAGGATGACAAAGCCTACTGCTGCGAAGCCTGCGCCACCGGCCACCGCAATGGTGAGCCGTGCCGCATGGCCGATTGCAACTGTGCCCAGATGGTCCAGCCCAAGGAAAGCAACGTGGATAACGCGCTGGACGAAACCTTCCCGGCCAGCGATCCGATCTCGCCTTGACCGTTATGGGGGCCGCCAGGCGGCCCCTTGCTCAGGCCGCCTGGCGCAACGCGTCGATCAGCTCAGCCTTGCGCATGCTCGAGCGCCCGGCGATGTGTTGTTTGCGCGCCCGCTCCATCAGTTCGGTCTTGGTCATGTCTTCCAACTGCTGCCCAGGCCGAGGCACGCCACGGCGCGTCGCAGCGGCGCGCTTGGCCGAGGACTCGCGGGACTTTTGTTTGGCCTGCGGGCTTTTCTTCTGGCCCGAGCCGCCTTTGCGCTCGCCACCGCCTGACTGTTTGTTGACCGTGGCCCAGGCGCGAGACTCGGCTTCGTCCTTGGACTCGCCCTTGGCTTCGTAGCTTTCCTCGATGTGCTCGGCCTTGCGTTTCTGTTTGTCGGTGTATTTGTCTTTGTCTCCACGCGGCATGGCGGTTATCTCCCGGGTGTTGGAAATCGTTGTCGATTACTACGGCTGAACCCGCGCCAGGCCGCGTCGTTCCTCGGTTTCGACCGACGGTCAATGGGTTTGCCAGATCCCGTTATGGCGTTCGCAGTCGGCGTGTGCCTGACCTAGGCTCGGTGTGTCGTAGTAGTAGGTGATCACCCGGGCGTCCTTGGGCAGGGCCGGACGGGTCGAGGGCTGGTCGCGCCCAGCAGCGTTGGGGTTGGCCAGCGACTCTTGGGTCAGCGGCGCGATGCAACTGCCGACACTGCCATCGGCGCAGCGAGGCACGGTGTGCTTCTGGGTACTGAGCATGTCCTTGCTCTCGTTGCTGCACGACCAGACGATGGCTTCGGCGGGCATGTTGCTGTAGCTGTAGCAGGTGTGCCGCGTCACCGGCTGTACCGCTTCGCTGGAGGATCGGGTGAGCACGTCGCAGGCCTCTGCCAGTGCCTGGGTGCTGGCCAGGCTGGCGAGGATCAACAGCACAAAGGGAAAACGCATCGGACACCTCCCGGCCCCGGGGGCCTTCGTCAGGTCTTGCGCAACGCAGCCTTGCCACGCTGGCGCAGGGTCTTGGCGCGTTTTTCCAGTACCAGGTAGATGACCAATGCCAGCAGCAAGGGCATCAGGTAGTAAAGGGTGCGATAGCCCAGCAGTGCGGCCACCAGGCTGCCTTGGCTGAGCTGGCCATGCAGCAGCGCGAGGAACACCGCCTCCAGCACACCGAGCCCGGCGGGAATGTGCGCGACCACCCCTGCCACGCAACTGATCAACAGAATGCCAAGGATCGATGGATAGAACAGGTCATGGGGTAGCAGCCAGTAAATCAGCGCCGCCATCAACGCCCAGTTGCTCATGCCCAAGGCCACTTGGCACAGCGCCAGGCGCAGGGAGGGCAGGGTCAGCTCGTGGCCGCGCAGGCTCCAAGTGCGGCGTTTGGCGAAGCCGCAGGCCAGCAAGTAGCCCAGCGCCAGAGCCAGCAAGGCGATGCCGATCAGTTGTAGCCCGGTGGCGCCTACCGCCCAGTTTTCCGGGAGCTTGACCAGGCGCAGGGCGAACACGCTGCCGGCCAGCAGCATGTAGCCGACCCAGTTGGTCAACAGGCCCAGGGTGAGGATTCGGGTAATGGTCGGTGTGTCCAGGCCCAACCGGCTGTACAGCCGATAGCGCAGCGCCACGCCGCCCACCCAGGTGGTGAAATTGAGGTTGAAGGCGTAGCACACGAACGCCACCGGCAACACTTGGCGCGCCGGCAGGTGGTGGCCGGTGTAGGCGCGGCCCAGCAGGTCATAGCTGGCGAACGCCAGGTAGCTGGTGAACGCCAGCACCAGCCCCACGGCCAAGGTGCCAGGTTTGTAGGCCAGAAGCGACTGACGCACGTCGTTCCAGTCCAGGTTGCGCGCAAGGCTGTAGAGCAGCACCGGTATCAGCAGGACAAACAACACTGTCAGCAGGCGTTTGCCCCAGATGTGCCAGGCTTTGCGTTCCATCAGGTGTTGCCCTCGTGATAGGTGCCTGGGTCCTGCGCGCCCGGCGTCAGCGATTGCAGTTCCTGGCGGTGGGCAGGGAACCAGCCGGCGATCTTCGGGAAACGCCGGATCACGTGGAAACACAGGAAGATCAGCGGTGCCCGCCACCAATAGCCCCGCACCATGCGCTCCAGCGTCACCGCCTTGCAGTGCTGATGGGCCAGTTCGTCAAGGTGCTGGTAAAGCCGTTGGTTGAAGGCGCGGTCGCGGATCAGCAGGTTCGCTTCCAAGTTGAACGACAGGCTCAGCGGATCGAGGTTGCTCGAACCCACCGTGGCCCACTGGTCGTCGACCAGCGCGACCTTGCCATGCAGCGGGCGCTGGCAGTACTCGTGGATCTTCACGCCGTCGCGCAGCAGGTAGTTGTACAGCAGGCGTGACAAGGCCCGGACCCAACGCATGTCAGGCTGGCCCTGGAGGATCAGCCTGACCTCGACGCCACGCCGGGCGGCATTGCGCAGCTCGCGCATCAAGCGGTAACCGGGGAAGAAATAAGCATTGGCCACCACGATGCGCTGACGCGCCAGACGAAAACCTTCGAGGTAATAGGCCTCGATGTCGTTGCGGTGGCGGCCATTGTCGCGCTCCACCAGCACGGCGCTGGCCGGACCGCTGGGGTCGGTGACCGGCCGCACCTGGCTCGGCGGCTCCAGCACCGGAGACAGCAGCCGACGGCTCGACGCATGCACCTGGGAGACCACCGGGCCTGTGACTTCCACGGCGTAGTCCTGTTTGGCCATGGGGCCGAAGTCGCCCAGGTGATCGGCGCTGTAGTTGATGCCGCCGATGAACGCCCGCTCACCGTCGATCACGACGATCTTGCGGTGCAGCCGGCGGAACAGATTGGTGCGCATGCCCGCCAGGCGCGGCTGTGGGTCGAAGGCGTGGAAGCGGATACCGGCTTCGGTCATCGCCGAGATGAAGGCATCCGGCAGATCGGCCGTGCCGTAGCCATCGGCCGCGACTTCTACGCGAACGCCGCGCCGGGCGGCATCGATCAGCACTTGCTGAAGCCGTTGGCCGACCTTGTCGTCGTAGATGATGAAGGTCTCCAGCAGGATCTCTTCCCGGGCCTGGGCCATGGCCTGGAACACCCGCTCATAGTAGGCCTCGCCATTGATCAGCAGCTCGACCTGATTGCCATCCACCCAAGGCCGGTTCATAGGCTGATCTGCGCGGTAAGGGGGGCGTGGTCGGAGAGATGCGACCACGGGTACTTGGACAGTACCTGGGCTTTGCATGAGGTGGCGTTGCGCAAGTAGATGCGGTCCAGGCGCAGCAATGGCAGGCGCGCCGGGAAGCTGCGGGCAGGTGTACCGAACGCCTCCACCAGGCGCTGCGAGAGCAGTGCATCGGCCTTGCGCCGCCAGTCGTTGAAATCCCCGGCGACGATCACCGGGGCATCAGGCGGCAGGCTGTCGAGCAGCTCCAGCAGCAGGCGTACCTGGTTCTGCCGATGGGCCTCGCGCAGCCCCAGGTGCACGCACACTGCATGCACCTCTTCGTGCCCGGTCACTTCCAGCTGGCAGTGCAATAGGCCGCGTTGTTCGTTGCCGGCAATGGAGACGTCGAGGTTGTGGTAGCGGGTAATGGGGAATTTGGACAACAACGCGTTGCCGTGGTCGCCGTGGGGGTAGACCGCGTTGCGGCCATAGGCGAACTGCGGCCACATGCTGTCGGCGAGGAATTCATATTGCGGCGTCACCGGCCAGGCGGGGTGTCGCTCGGCGTGGTGCTGATGACTGCCGTGGACTTCCTGGAGAAACACCAGGTCGGCACCTGTGGCACGCACCGCCTCGCGCAGTTCGGGCAGGATGAAGCGCCGGTTGAACAGGGTAAAGCCTTTGTGCACGTTGATCGTCAGCACGTTCAGCTGGCGCACGGCAGTGACCTTGTCGATGATGCAGCGCGGAGCAGGCAGGGTCTTGTTCACAGTTCGACCTCCGGTTCCACCCCAGGCTCGGTCACCAGCTCACCGGCAAGGCCGAGCTTTTCCAGCAAGCGCCGGGCATCGTAGGGGGCATGGACTTTCTGGTCATTGTCGAAATAGCAGTAGATATCCCGCGAGGCCCGCTTGCGCGGCGCGCGCTGGACGATCAGCTCGGCGTCGTCGGGCTGGCCACCCTGGCTCCAGGCCAGGATGCGTGTCTTCCAGCGCCGCAAGGCTCGGGCGGTATAGCCGCTGCTGTAGAGCTCCACATCCCCGTGCAGGCGCAGGTAGACGAAATCGGCGGTGACATCCTCGACGTAGGGCCACTTGCCGGCGCTATCGGCCACCACCAGCGCCACGTTGTGGGCGCGCAGCAATTGGACGAACCCTTCGCAGAGAAAACTCCGGTGACGGATCTCCACCGCGTGGCGCAGCGGGGCATTGCCGTCGATGTCGGTGCCGCCGTTGTCGCGCAGGCGTTCGGCGCAGTGTTGGGCATAGGCACGGGCAGCGGCGCGGTCGTGGGGCAGTTGCTGGAAAAACGCGGCAAAGCGTGATTCGTCGTACTTCATGCTGGGAGGAAACTGCCAAAGCACCGGGCCGAGCTTGTCGCCCAGCAGCAGAGGGCCTGATGCGAAGAAGTTGGCCAGCGGCTCTTCGATCTCCTTGAGCCTGCGTACATGGGTGATGTAGCGCGGCGCCTTGACCGAAAAGATGAAGTCCTCAGGTGTCTGGTCGCGCCAGTTGCAATAACGCTCGGGCGTTTGCAGGGCATAGAACGAGCCATTGATCTCGATGCTGTTGACCGCACGCGAGGCGAACGCCAGTTCGTCGTCCTGACGTAGGCCTTTGGGGTAGAAGTCCTTGCGCCATGGGCCATAGCGCCAGCCGGAAATACCGATACGGATATCGCTCACGGTGCCTTCCTTCGCTCAGGGTGGTTTTGCGCGACGTGTGCCGATCACTCTTGATGTGCGACCGGCAAGCCCTGGCGAGGGTTCAGGATGTTTGACGAGTGGCAGGCTAGCTCAGCAAAGGGTGCAGGGCGCGGAACCCCTCGGCTTCTTCAACCAGCCAGTCATGCACGGCGCGTGCGCCTGGCTGGCTCAGCCCGCCAGGCGGGTAATGGAGCATGTAGCGCTTGTGGTTGGCGATCGGCACACCGAAGGGCACGATCAGTGCGCCACGCTCCAGCTCGTCGTTGAGCAGGGTGCGCCGGGCAATGGCCACGCCGACGCCGGCGATGGCGGCTTCGATGGTCAAGTGGTTGCGATTGAAGGTGTGCCCACGGCGCACATCCAGGCTCCCGGCGCCGATGCCTTCGAGGTAGAACTCCCATTCGGCATATTCCGAGCTGCCGCGCCAGGCGGTGATGTCATGCAGCAACGGGTAGTGCACCAGGTCCGCCGGGCCATGCAGCGGCGGGCGGCCGCGCAGCAGGGCGGGGGAGCAGACCGGAAAGATCTGCTCATCGAGCAGGGGGGTCGAGAGCATGCCGGGATAGCTGCCATCGTTGAGGTCGATGGCCAGGTCGAAATCCTCTGGGTTCAGGGCTTGGTTGCTGTCCTCGGCCACCAGGCGCAATTCGATGTCCGGGTAGCGCTGCTGGAAGCGGGGCAGGCGAGGGGTGAGCCATTTGGCCAGGAACGAGGGGATCGAACGCAGGCGTAGGGTGCCGCGGATTTCGCCGGCGTCCAGGCGCAGCAGTTCGGCCTCGATGCTGCCATAGGCCTCGGCCACGGTCTGCGCCAGGCGCTGGCCTTCAGCGCTCAGCTCCACGCCTCGAGCCCGACGCAGGAACAACCGATAGCCCAGGCGTTCTTCCAGTTGACGCATCTGTTGGCTCACGGCACCGGGAGTGATGTGCAACTCCTGCGCGCAGCGGGTGAACGACAGATGCCGTGCCGCGCAGGAGAACACATGCAGCCAGACGAACGTCTGGCCATTGAGTTGTCGCTTCATCGTTTAGCCTTGCTAAAGCCTTGCTTAGGAACTTTCGTTGGTCATTACCCGACGGACGAGTCAGTATCACGCAATATCGCAGTCTCGTTCAATTTTATCGGAGGGGCGGTCGACGGCTAAATGGCCCGTCACGCCCAGGTATTAGCATGGCTATCAGTGTTTTCGACCTCTTCAAAATTGGCATTGGCCCGTCCAGCTCCCACACCGTGGGTCCGATGCGCGCCGCGGCGACCTTCGCCCAGGTGCTTCGCGAACGGGGTGTGCTGACGCAGGTGACGCGGGTCGAGGTGCGGCTGTATGGATCGCTGTCGGCGACCGGCGTCGGTCATGCCACTGACCGCGCCTGCCTGCTCGGGCTGATGGGCCAATGGCCAGATCGTATCGATCCGCAGAGCATCGAGCCGCGCATCGCACAGGTGATGCAGGAGCAGTGCCTGATACTCGATGGCAGCCGTCCGGTAGCGTTCGAGTATGCCCGCGACCTGCTGCTGCTCGACGAGAGCCTGCCTTACCACCCCAATGCCATGAGCCTGGAGGCGTTCACCGAACAGGGCAGCCTGTTCTCCCAGACCTATTACTCCGTCGGCGGTGGCTTCATCGTCGAGCAGGCCGAAATCGATGCGCCCCAGGGCGATACCGACCCGGTCAAACTGCCCTATGAGTTCAACAGCGCGGCTGAGCTGCTGGCCCTGTGCAAGGCCCACCAGCTCAGCGTTGGCCAACTGATGATGGCCAACGAGTGTGCCTGGCGCCCTGAGGCCGAAGTCCGGCAGGGGCTGCTGAAGATCTGGGCGGCCATGGGCGACTGCGTGAACAACGGCCTGCGCAACGAAGGCATTCTGCCGGGCGGCCTGCAGGTCAAGCGCCGTGCCGCCAAGCTGCACCGCAGCCTGCAGGAGCTGGGCAAGCCCAATGTCATCGGCTCGACCTTGAGCGCCATGGAGTGGGTGAACCTGTATGCCCTGGCGGTCAACGAAGAAAACGCCGCGGGCGGGCGCATGGTCACCGCGCCCACCAACGGCGCGGCGGGGATCATTCCGGCGGTACTGCACTACTACATGAAGTTCAACCCCGGCGCCTGCGATGACGATGTGGTCGCGTTCCTGCTGGCGGCCGCGGCGGTGGGCATCCTGTGCAAGAAGAACGCGTCGATTTCCGGCGCGGAAGTCGGCTGCCAGGGCGAGGTCGGCTCGGCCTGCTCCATGGCGGCCGCGGGCCTGGCCGAGGTGCTGGGTGCTACGCCCGCGCAATTGGAGAACGCCGCCGAAATTGCCCTGGAGCACAACCTGGGGCTGACCTGCGACCCGGTCGGAGGGTTGGTCCAGGTGCCGTGCATCGAGCGCAACGCCATTGCCGCAGTCAAGGCGATCAATGCGGTACAGATGGCCCTGCGTGGCGACGGCGAGCACTTCATCTCCCTGGACCGGGTGATCCGCACCCTGCGCGACACCGGCGCTGACATGCATGCCAACTACAAGGAAACCTCCCGCGGTGGGCTGGCCGTGGCGTTTGTCGAGTGCTGAGGCAGACCGTGCATCCATCCTTTATTCGCGGGTAAACCCGCGCCCACCAGGATTGCGCAAGCCTTGAGAGCGGCGCAATCCCGGTGGGCGTGGATTAACCTGCGACCGTTCGCTCTCCCAGGTATGGGCTTACTTGAGCAATACCCGGCGCTTGGTCAGCTCCCCGTCGTCCCCGCCCGGCCAGTGCAGTTCCACCAGTACTTCGGTCTGGCTACCGTCCAGCGACGGCCGCACCTGAAGCATGGCGAAGTTCTTCGAGCCGGCCATGGCGTACCAGCGTTCGCAAATGACGTCCTTGACGCCTGGCATGCTGCCGCCCGCGCTGATGGCGAGCTTCAGGACGCCGGGGGCCGGCATGCGGGAGATGGCACTGGAGGTGACCTGGAACACCTTGGCCGCTGGATAGCGCTTGTGCAGCAAGCGGAACACCGCCGCGCAATGCACATCGCCGCTGAGGAACACCACCGGCTTGGCGCTGTTGCCCAGGGCCTCGAACACCGCATCTAGCAGGCGTTTGCGTTCGGCTTGGTTGCTCTCGTGGTCCCATTCGTCCATGCAATCGTCCTTGAACGATCCGATGTCGGCGTAGTTGGTCACGGCGTTGCGCCAGTGCATGACCGGTACCGGCGACACCACGAACACTGCGTCGGCCTTTTGCACCGGTGCGCTTGTGAGCCAGGCGGTAAAGCGCGCCATTTGCTCGCTGCCAAGCAACTTGCAGGGGTCATTGGCCTCGATGTCGTGATGGCCGCGCATGTCCAGCACATAGAACGCCGACTGGCCTTGCTCGAAGGCATAGTCCCACTGGCAGGCGTCGGGATTGTCCAGGTCGATCGGCGTGGATGGGTTGTGGCTGTGTTCGTACTCGTAGTACACCCGACAAGCGGCGCGCCACATGAGGTCCACCAGCATTTGGTTGGTCGTGGTGTTGTTGCTGCGCTCGAACAGCAGGGAGATGCGCTTGCGCCGTTCGACTTTGGTCAGCGAGCCCCAGCCGTCCATGATTTCGTGATCGTCCCAGATCATGTACTGGGGCAGGCGTTCATAGATCTCCCGCTGGGCCGGCACGTTCCAGTAGACCCGGTAGAACCATCGGTAGAGGTTGCACAGGTAGCGCTCGATGCCCGCCTTGTCGTAACCCTTGCCTTTGCCCTTGCTGTACGCCTGCAGTAGTTCGTCCTTGTTGTCCTTGAGCCATTCCCAGATATCCAGGAAGCCGTTCTTCTTGTTGGTGTCCACGTACACCTGGTCGCCACCGCCGATGACGAAGCTGGCGCGCTGGTCTGCCAGTTGCTGATGCATCAGCGGCCAGGCACCGGCACTGCCGTCGGCACTGATCGGGTCGTGGCAGCTGTAGAACCCGAAGGTGAGGGTGCTGGATGCCTTGGGCGGGGTCACGAAGAAGCGCGGCCGGTCGCCACCGATCTCGGTGCGCCGACCGACCTTGCCGGCGTCGGTTTCGTCGCTGATCAGCGCGTAGTAATAGGTGGTTGCGGGCTTCAGGCCTGTGACGTCGAAGACGCCGGTGACATCGGTGTCGAAGCCCAACGTCTTGGCCTGTAGGTACACAGGTTTGATGGCGTTGCGTTCGAAGTATTGGGTGACGGGCAGATCATCGAGACGAACCATGTCGCCGCGCATCGGATTGGTGGTAACCGCCAGGTACCAGGTGCCGGGCCGGTACAGGCGTACCCACAGGCGGGTACTGTTGGGCGTGGTGGCGCCGATCAAGGCGGCGCTGGAAAGTTTGGGGTATTTGCTTTCGTTGGAGGTGGGGTCAAGCAGGGGCATGGATCCATCCTGGGTTCTCACGGTGTTACCGGCCAGTAAAGCCGAGTTTTGCCGTTTCGCTTGTTCCGGAACTGGCCGGCGTCATGCCATTGTTCAATGCCCATAGTCCCGTCACGTCATGGGCAAGCCCACAGATCGGGTGCAAGTCGCCCAGGCCTGCACCTGTTCTGCGGGGCTCTAGAGGGTGGTCAACCCAGCACTTCTCGCAACCGGTACCACAGCATCCCCAGGGCCAGCAGCGGCGAGCGCAGGGCCTTGCCGCCGGGGAAGGTCAGGTGGGGCACGGCGCTGAACACGTCCAGGCCCTGGCTGTGGCCCACGGCGATGGATTCAGCCAGCAGCTTGGCGGTCCAGTGGGTGACGTTCAGGCCATGGCCGGAATATCCCTGGGCGTAGTAGACGTTTGGGTGCTGGCTCAACCTGCCGACCTGGGGGAAGCGGTTGGCGGTGATGCCGATCATGCCGCCCCACTGGTAATCGATGCGCACCTCGCCCAGTTGCGGGAATACCTTGAGCACCTTGGGCCGCATGTAGGCTGCGATGTCCTTGGGATCGCGCCCGGAGTAGTGGCAGGCGCCGCCGAACAGCAGGCGGCGGTCGGCGGTGAGGCGGTAGTAGTCCAGACCGACCTTCTGGTCGCAGAGGGCCATGTTCTGTGGGATCAGCGCCTTGGCGACGTGCTCGGGCAGGGGCTCGGTGGCCACCACGTAGCTGCCGGCCGGCAGCACCTTGCCGCTCAGGCGCGGTTCCAGCTCGTCCAGGTGCGCGTTGCAGCCAAGTACCAGGCTGTTGGCGCGCACCTTGCCGCGCGCGCAGTGCAGGGTCACGGTGGGGCCGTGCTCGATGCGTTGCACCGGGCTCTGCTCGAAAATCCGCACGCCTAGCTGCTGCGCCGCGCGGGCTTCGCCCTGGACCAGGTCGAGCGGGTGCAGGTGGCCCGAGCCCATGTCGACCAGGCCGCCCGCGTACTGGTCGCTGGCGACCACCTCGCGGATCCGCTCGGGGCCGACCAGGCGGGTTTCGTGGCGGTAGCCCAGCGCGGCCAGATCGTCCAGCTCGTCCTTGAAGGCGGCGAACTGCGCAGGGGTGTTGGCCAGTTCGCAGAAGCCCCAGCGCAGGTCGCACTCGATGCCATAGCGGGCAATGCGATCGGCCACCAGCTCCACCGAATCGATGCCGGCCTGCTTGAGGTAACGCACGCCGTCCTGACCGACGTAGCGGGCGAAGCCGCTGACGTCATGGCCAATGCCGCGGATCAATTGCCCGCCGTTGCGCCCGCTGGCGCCCCAGCCGATGCGCCGGGCTTCGAGCAGGATCACCGAAAGGCCACGCTCGGCGAGCTCCAGCGCGGTGTTGACCCCCGTCAGGCCGCCGCCGACCACGCAGACATCTGCGCTCAGCTCGCCTTCGAGCGTAGGGTAGGGCGTCGAGCTGCGCGCCGTGGCGGCGTAGTAGGACGCAGTGTGTTGAGTAATAGGCATGGCTCGTGCTCGGCTCAGCGGTTGGACTTGATCTTGCTCCAGGAGCGGGTCATGACGCGCATGATCTTAGGGCTCGGGGTGCTGGAGACATACAGCTTGTCCAGCACCGCCTGGGATGGATAGATCTCAGGGTTGTGGACCAGGGAGGCGTCCATGTAGGCCTTGGCGTCCGGGTTGGCGTTGGCGTAGCCGACGGTGGCGCTGACCTTGGCGATCACCTGCGGGTCGAGCAGGTAGTTGATGAAGGCCAGGGCCTGCTCCGGGTTGCTGCTGTCCTTGGGGATGGCCAGCAGGTCGAACCACAGGTTGCTGCCTTCCTTGGGAATGCTGTAGGCGATCTTCACGCCGTTGTTGGCCTCCACCGCGCGGCTGGCGGCCTGGAACACGTCGCCCGAGTAGCCGAAGGCCACGCAGACATCGCCGTTGGCCAGGTCCGAGACGTACTTGGAGGAGTGGAAATAGGTGACATAGGGGCGCAGTTGCATCAGGCGCGCTTCGGCCTTGGCATAGTCGGCGGCGCTTTCGCTGCGCGGGTCCATGCCCAGATAGTTGAGCACGGCTGGGAAGAGTTCGTCAGGCGAGTCCATGAAGGCCACGCCGCATTGCTTGAGCTTCTTGAGGTTCTCCGGCTCGAACAGCACGGCCCAGGAGTCGACCTTGTCGATGCCCAGCACCGCCTTGACCTTCTCGACGTTGTAGCCGATGCCGTTGGTGCCCCACAGGTAGGGCACCGCGTAGCGGTTGCCCGGGTCGTTCTGCTCCAGTTGCTTGAGCAGCACCGGATCCAGGTGCTTCCAGTTCGGCAGTTTGTCGCGGTCCAGCGGCATGAAGGCGCCGGCCTGGGCCTGGCGCGCCAGGAAATGATTGGAAGGCACGACCACGTCGTAGCCGGTGCGTCCGGCCAGCAGCTTGCCTTCGAGGGTTTCGTTGGAATCGAACACGTCATAGACCACCTTGATGCCACTGCTGGCCTGGAAGTCGGCCAGGGTGGTGTCACCGATGTAGTCGGTCCAGTTGTATACGCTGACGCTCGGCTGGGCCTGGGCGGCGGCGCCGAACACCAGGGCGAATGCAGCGGGAATCAGGGTTTGCAAATGACGCATGTCGACACCTCGTTGGTCTTGTTCTTTGAATGCGGTGTAACAAAGGTTGCACTGGCTCAGGGGCCGCGCGTAGCCCTGTGGGAGCGGGTTCACCCGTGAATGCGATGGCGCACTCACCGATGCCCTCTCCCACAGGCGTGGCAGGAATCAGACGCTCAGCAGCAGGAACTCACGCTCCCAGGAGCTGATCACACGCTTGAAGTTCTCATGCTCGGCGCGTTTGACCGCCACATAGCCCTGGACGAACTGACGTCCCAGGTATTCGTGCAGGGTCTGGCAGTCTTCCATGTGCTGCAAGGCATCTTCGATGGTGATCGGCAGGCGCAGGTTGCGCCGCTCGTAGGCGCGGCCCTGCACCGGCGCGCTCGGCTCGATCTTCTCGACCATGCCCAGGTAGCCGCACAGCAGGCTCGCGGCGATCGCCAGGTACGGGTTGGCATCGGCGCCCGGCAGGCGGTTTTCCACACGCATGGCCTCGGGGCTGGAGGTCGGTACGCGCAGGCCCGCGGTGCGGTTTTCCTCACCCCACTCGACGTTCACCGGTGCCGAGGTGTCCGGCAGGAAGCGGCGGAACGAGTTGACGTTCGGCGCGAACATCGGCAGCACCTTGGGGATGTACTTCTGCAGACCGCCGATGTGGTGCAGGAACAGCTCGCTCATGCTGCCGTCTTCGTTGGCGAAGATCGGTTTGCCGGTGGCGATGTCGACCACGCTCTGGTGCAGGTGCATGGCGCTGCCCGGCTCGTCGGTGATCGGCTTGGCCATGAACGTGGCGGTGACGTTGTGCTTGAGCGCAGCCTCACGCATGGTGCGCTTGAACACGGTGATCTGGTCGGCCAGATCCAGTGCGTCGCCGTGACGGAAGTTGATTTCCATCTGCGCCGGGCCGTCTTCGTGGATCAACGTGTCCAGGTCCAGGCCCTGGATTTCGCACCAGTCGTAGACGTCTTCGAACAGCGGGTCGAATTCGTTGGCCGCGTCGATGGAGAACGACTGGCGGCCGCTTTCGGCACGGCCCGAACGCCCCAGCGGGACTTGCAGCGGTAGGTCCGGGTCTTCGCAGCGCTGAGTCAGGTAGAACTCCATTTCAGGCGCCACGATCGGCTGCCAGCCTTTGTCGGCGTACAGCTTCAGGACCTTTTTGAGCACGTTGCGCGGCGACAGCTCGATCGGGTTGCCGTGCTTGTCGAAGGTGTCGTGGATGACGATGGCGGTCGGCTCGATGGCCCACGGAATCTGGTACACCGCCGAAGGGTCGGGGCGGCAGACCATGTCGATATCGGCCGCATCGAGCAGGTCGTAGTAGATGTCGTCATCGACGTAGTCGCCAGTGACCGTCTGCAGCAGCACGCTCTCCGGCAGGCGCATGCCGCGCTCGTGGAGGAACTTGGCAGTCGGCGCGATCTTGCCGCGGGCAATGCCGGTCAGGTCGCTGATCACACATTCGACTTCGGTGATCCGGTGTTCTTTCAGCCAGGTGGACAGCTGATCGAAGGGGGCGTTCATACAGACCTCTTGGTTGGGTTTTATGGGCGAGTCCGCGTTGGAATCTTCCCAGGCGACGCGCTGAGGACTATCTTGGTCGCAGCCCCCTGGGGCGATCTATCCATTTTCTTCGGCAACAAATGCACCAAAAGAGTGCATAAGGGACACGCGCGTGACAACGCCCAATGCCTTGCAGGTCCAGGCTTTCCACACCAACGATGTGACCGAACAGGTGCGCGCCACCCCTGGCTGGCAGCAGCAATACCGGCAAATGTCCCCAGGGCATTTCAACGGCCAGCTGCGTTGCCTGGGGCTCGATGGCGTGGAGGTTTACGAAGAACGGCTCAATACCCGGGTGGAGCAGTTCTTCCGCGCCCCGAGCGGGTCGCTGGCGTTCTGCTTCGACCGCAGCGAGAACAGCCTGTACCTGCTCAACGAGGACAGCCGCAACATCTGGATCACGCCGGAGAACTACCAGGAAGTGGCGGTGGTGTTCGACCAAGCGTTCATGGCGCGTCACGGCTTGGACGTGAAACGTCTGGAAGGGCTGTTCATGGTGCCGCTGGGCAGTGGCCAGAACGCGTTGTTCGGCAGTTGGCTGAGCGCCACCCTCACGCGACTGGCCGATGCCGATAGCCCGCTCGAGGGCCAGGCTTTGGCCGAGCAACTGCTCGAAGACTGCCTGTTCATCCTCGACAATGCCTGCCAGCGCCTGCAAGGCGACGCCCTGGGCCGACGCGACGAGGAGCGAGCGATCATGCGCCGGGTCAGCGAATGGGCCGCA